>JAGLDW010000042.1 GCA_023145395.1 Lentisphaeria bacterium
GCGTGATGACCAAAGCCTCGCTTCCCCTGCCGACGGGGATGGATCGAGTGAAAGCGCGCGTGCTGTCGTGGCTGCTTTCGGAAGAGACCCCCGCGCATATCGTCAAAGCGGCGCAAGTGCTGTTGGAACGGAATGATGTCAAGGATCCTCATCTCCTGCGGCATTGCTACTATCTCAACCACTCCCAATGCCCAAAGGCACTGGCCTATGGCCCCTGTGGGGGTTCGGCCACGGATGGGACGTGTGAGTTCGGGCATGCCCCGTGTTTCTTTCAGAGGGTGATTGCCCTGGCCGCTGACAGGCAGGAACTTGACCTTCTGGAAGAGGGGATCGAGGAATGACCGAAGATGTCTTTCTGGCCGATCTTCTTGGCCGCCTTCCCGCCGCCGACTCTTCGATCATTGTCCCTCCCGGCGATGATTGCGCCGCGCTCGACCTAGGGGGCGAGGGACTGCTTCTTCTGGCTGTGGATCAGGTGGTTGGAGACAAGCACTACCTGCCGGAAGACACCTCGCCAGAAGCAGTTGGACGCAAGTTGCTCGCCCGGAATCTTAGCGATGTCGCCGCCATGGGGGGAACTCCGACTCATTGTCTTGTGGCGAGCGCCACCTCGCCGGGTTGCGGAGGGGACTGGCTCGCCCGCTTCTTCGATGGAATTCTCGAGATGGCGAATGCCCATGGCGTGCAGATGGTGGGTGGCGATCTGGCCTGCGCACCCTCTGACAATGTGGCCTCGCTCACCATACTCGGGCGGGTCCTGCGGGAGCGTGTGCTGCTGCGGTCCGGGGCGAGACCGGGGGATGTGCTGCTGGCCACTGGCACATTCGGCGAATCCTTCGTCACGGAACACCACCTTTTCTTCGAGCCTCGTTGCCGCGAGGGCGTTTGGCTGGCCGACTCGGGGATCCCGACGGCGATGATGGACGTGAGCGATGGCTTGCTGCTGGACGCGTCCCGTGTCTGCAAGGCGTCTGGTGTGTCGCTCTTGCTCGACTGTCCCTCGATCCCCCGGCGCAGGGCCGAAACCACGCTCTCGCAGGCGTTGTCCGACGGCGAGGACTACGAACTGCTGCTGGCGGTGCCCTCGCACGCCGCGGCAAAACTTCTGGCGGATTGGCCATTTGACGATGTTCTGCTGACGCGGATCGGGCGTTTTGTCGAACGCGGCGACGGACTGGTTCTGGACGAGGGCGGTCAGGTCCTGCCGGTCGAGGGCTATGATCACTTGGACGGGACACGGCCATGACCATGACGAGTCATAGGATGATCCACAGCACATCCGACGAGCAAACGGAAAAGCTCGGCGTGGCGCTTGCGGCGTGTCTTCGCCCCGGCGATGTGGTTGCTCTGCACGGCGATCTGGGCGCCGGCAAGACGGTCGTCAGCCGGGGGGTGGCGCGCGGATTCGGCATCGTGGAGCCAGTGACCAGTCCCACATTCACCGTGGTTCAGGAGTACCGTTGTCCCGGTGGTCTCTGGCTATTCCACCTGGATATGTACCGCATTGACACCGAGGAGTCCGCGCTGGCTTTTGGAATCGAGGAATATCTCTATGCGCCGGATGCCGTGACACTGGTGGAATGGCCGGAGCGAATCGAGGGTCTCCTCGACGACGAGGGGCACACGCACAGAGTTTGGCTGGCGCACGGCTCGGACGGAGGAAGGGAGATCCTTCTTCCAAGCGCATTGGCGGGCACAATCGCTGGAGAAAGGGTGGATTGCGGATGATCAGCGCGGCGTTGGACACTTCTTGCGGGACGGCATTCGCGGTTGGCGACGACAGCGGAATCCGGGTGGATCTTTCCCTGCCCCTGGCGGGCCGCGACAGCGACAAGCAACTTGTGCCATGGATTGAGCAACAGCTCTCCGCCGCAGGATTGTCATGGAGGGACGTGGAGCGCTGGACGGTGGGAACGGGTCCCGGGAGCTTTTCCGGTATCCGGGTGGGGATCGCGTTCGTGCAGGGCGTCTGCGCGTGCACCCGCGCCGTGTACCGGGGGCTTCCGAGCAGTTTCGCTCTGGCGTGCGTTGCTGCGCGGGATCTTGAGGTAGGTCAGTCCGTGGGAGTGCTGCACGATGCCCGTAGAAATCAGCTCATTCTCTCGGTCTACCAGCTTGCACAGTGTGGTGTGCGCGCTCTCGGGGACCCGGAAGTAATTACTCCTGCGGACTGCCCGCGCCTGGAGGAATACGATGTCCTGACCACGGTCCACGGCGATGCGTGTCGGACGGTGCTGCCGGAGGCTCTGCTGGGCAAGCTTCGTGTGCAACCCTCCGTACCTGCTGCGGAGCACCTTCGTGCGGGGGGAGGCGACTGGCCGTCCACGCAGGCGGAGGTGCAGGCCTCCACGGAGCCGGTGTATGTGCGTCCCGCCGTGTTCGTCAAACCGAAACCCGTGCCGGATTTCTCCGCGTTTATGGACAATGCCTGAACAGGCGAGGGGAGAGCCATGGCGACGTCCGCAACGGAGGATCATCTGATTCGGCAGGCGCTAGCCGAGTACAGTATCGGACAGGTTTGTTCCTGGTCGTTCCATTCGGGCACGGCGGCAAAAACGTGGCGAGTGGAGACGGACTGTGGCACCTACTTGCTCCGCACGCGGGGCCCACGCACCTCCGCGGACGCGATGATCCGCTTCGATCATTCCTTGCGCCGACATCTGTTGCAGCACGACATACCCACTGCGGCACCCGTTTCCACGCGATCGGGGAACAGCCATGTGCGCTTGGACGACCGAGTGCTGGAACTGTATCGCTTGCTGCCCGGACGGACGTTGAGCGAAACGAACAACACCCAGCTTGCGGAGGTCGCGGCCTCCCTCGCGCGATTCCATCGGGCGACGGAGACTTTTTCGCTTGCCAGGGAACTCCCTCCCGTTGCCCAGTACCGCACGCTGGGGGTCGAGACCGAGAGTGCGCGCATGGAGGCACCCTCCCTCTTGCGAATGATCTACGATTCGGTGCTGGCGCCCCCCCATAGTGCGGAGTGGGAAAACGCCTGTGACATGGCTTGGGCCTGGCTCCATCGGCTTGCTGCGGACTATGGGGACGAGATGTTCGACGCTCTGCCCCACGTGGTGACTCACGGAGACTTCACACTGGCGAATATTCTGTTTGACACTGCTGGCTCCGTCTGCGGAATCTTTGATTTCGACTGGTCGCGATGGGCGCCCCGAGTCCGTGACATCGCCGACGGCATGTACTTCGTCTCAGGCGTGCGTCGCAGTCCCTTGGTTCCCTCGGATATCTGGTCCCTGACCGCAACGGCGGACCTGACCGTTTCACGCTGCGTGATATGGCTAAAAGCCTACGCGGAGATCAACCCGCTCGAGGAGGCGGAATTGCAGGCCATCCCACTGGCCTTCGCCGCGCGCTGGCTCTCGGTTCGCGTGGAGGGCATGGCCAAAGTGCCGGAAGCCGATCGCATTCGATTCGCGCTCGAGAACCTGGCAGAGCCACTGGCATGGCTCGAGGCGCATTGGCATGAGGTAAAAACCACCGTCGCGCAATAGGCTCGGAGCCGGAACCCCAGGATTTTGCGGAATTCGCAGGAGGAAGGCACTAGGCGAGGAGAGTCGCCAGATCGTCGTGGAATTCCGGGTAGGATTTGTCCACGCACTCGGCGCCCGTCACTGTGACTGCCCCCTTGGCCGCCAATGCGGCCACCGCGCCCGCCATGGCGATGCGGTGGTCCCCGCAGGCGTCGATCGTCCCGCCGGTGACTGTGCCGCCGTGGACCTGCATCACGTCCCCGTCCACATCCACGCGGATGCCGAGCTTGCCGAACTCACGCTGGAGAACAAGCGCGCGGTTGCTTTCCTTATGTGTGAGACGCAGTGCCCCGCGGATCGTGCTCACACCGTCGCAATGCGCGGCCAGAGCCACGAGGGGGGGGAAGAGGTCCGGGCAGTTCCCCGCATGAAAATCGAAGGCGGCCAGGCTTGCCTGTGCGATGCTGACCGCGTTGGCCATCACCTCGATCTTGGCGCCTGCGAGTGCCAGCGCATCCATGATGTCGCGGTCTGCCTGCAGGGAACTTGGATTGAGTCCCTCGACTGTGACCGAGCCGGCCACGGCGCCGGCGACAAGATGGAAGGAGGCGCCGCTCCAGTCCCCCTCGACCCGGTATTCGCCAGGAGACTGATAGCGCTGGTTGCCTGGGATGCGGAACTCGCGATACTCCTCGTGGGCGACAGTGACGCCAAAATCCTGGAGCGTATGGATGGTCATGTCGATGTAGGGCGTGCTCTGGAGCCCCTCGACTTCGAGCGTGCTGTCGTTTTCCGCCCGGGGCAAAGCGAAGAGCAGTCCGCTCAGCATCTGCGAGCCAATCTTGCCGCAGACGTGGGCGGTTCCTCCACGCAGTGGTCCGCAGACTGTGACGGGGGCAAAGCCGCCGACGGTGTCGCAGGAGGCGCCCAGCGCGCGCAGCGGAGCCTGCAAGGTGTCGAGAGGACGTTTGTTCAGCGATCCCTCGCCAGTCATGGTGAGCGTGCCGTCGTGCAGCGCGGCGATGGATGCGAAGAGGCGGATGCACAGACCGGCTTCGCCACAGTGGAGCGTGGAATCCCGCGGGGCGAACCGTCCACCGATGCGTACCAGATCCTCCCTTCTCTCGACCGTCGCCCCAAGCCGTTCGGCAACGGACAGTGCGGCGACGACATCGTCGCACCCGGAGGGGTTGAGAATGGTGGTCGTCTGGCCCTCGGAGAGCAGCGCAGCGGCAATGGCGCGCTGCATGTAGCTCTTGGATGCCGGGGCGCGGACGCTGCCTCTAACGATGGAAGGTGTTGTCAATTTCTGCATGGAGTTTCTCTGCGGCAGCTCTCGAATCTGGGTGTGCTGTGGAGACGATAAGGTGTGCGGCCTGCGCATAGAGCATGCGGCGAGGAGCGAATAGTTCCTGTGCGCGGGCCAGAGGATCCGCCACCTGAAGGAGAGGACGGTTGCTTCCCGAACAGCGCGCGACGGTGGCTTCCAGGGGCGCGGTCAGCCAGGCGCAGAGCGTTTCCTTTCGAAGAATTCGCAGATTGGCCTCGCGCGTCACGACACCTCCTCCGCAGGCGATCACCCGGTCCGGCCAGCTTGTGGCCTTGACCAGCGCTTGCTGCTCGATCTCGCGAAAGGCCTCTTCGCCATCGCTGGCAAAAATCTCGGGGATTGTGCGTCCTGCGATGGATTCGATCAACGTGTCGCAATCGATGAATTTTCGGTCGAGTTTCTTTGCGAGAAGTCTCCCGACGGTGCTCTTTCCGCAGCCCATGAAGCCGACGAGGGCGACGGGACGGTCGATGCCGGGTGCTGGGGAGTCCAGCCCATCCTCAAGCATTTTCCGAGTGCAGGGCTTCCCGGTGAAATGCTCGAAGGCGGGGATGGCCTGGTTGAGGAGCCAGTCCAGTCCGCTGATCACCCGGCATCCAGCCTGCTCGGCAAGGCGTCCAAGATTCGATCCCTTGTAGTTGGCATCGAAGACGATTTGGCCAGGGCGCAGCCACTCGGGTTGCAGCACGTCGAGATGGGCTGAAAGGCTGGAGACGATCACCTCGGCCTGCGCGCACTGGGAGGCAAGGTTCTCGAAGGCATCGGACTGGCAACCCATCAGCACCGCCAACTCGTCGGCGCGACTACGTGTGCGATTGACGATGCAGATATTCGCGCCTGCCTGAACCAGGCCATGGACGGCGCCCCGCGCCGCGCCTCCCGCACCCACCATCAACACACGACGTCCCGTCAGCTCGATGTCATAGTCGATGAACGAGCGAACCACCCCATCGCAGTCGGTGTTGGTTCCGAAGAGTCGTCCCTCGGTGTTGACCACCGTGTTGCAGCCGCCGATGAGGCGCGCCTGCTCGGATACCTCGTCCATGAGTGGCAGGAGATCGCTCTTGTAGGGGGCGGTGCAGTTCATTCCCCGGATCCCGAGCGATCGGACCACGTCCAGCGCCTCTTCCGCGGAGTCCGCAGCCAGGCGGGTGTAGACCCCGGTCACGTCCGCAGCACGGAGAGCCGCAGTCATGATCTGCGGGCTCTTGCTGTGCAGTACCGGCTTGCCCGTCACGGCCAGTAGAAGTTCAGTGTTTGTGGACATGAGAGGAAATCCAAGGATTCAGAATTCAGAAGTCAGGATTCAGGATTCAGGATTCAGCATTCAGCATTCAGCCGAGCTGTGGGACAGCTGTGAGTCTTTCATCGTTTTTCGCCTTGTCTTCATTCTGAATCCTGCCTTCTGCCTTCTGCCTTCCATACATTTTCATTCCATGAAAATGTCTCTTGCCACCTCTTCAAGTTCATCCAGCGGCATGCGTTCGACACGTGCTTTTCCAAGGCGTTCGAGGAGCACGAAATGGATATCGGCGCCACTGCGTTTCTTGTCGCTGCGCATGGTGCGCAGAACCTCGTCTGCAGGGTGGTTGGTCGTGGTGGGCAGGCCCAACGCCTTCAGCAATGTCTCGATCCGTGCCACGTCTGCGGACTGAATCAGGTTGCGGTGTTCCGAGAGTCGCAGCGCGAACAGGGTGCCGATGGCGACAGCCTCTCCGTGGCGCAGTCCTCCCAGTTTCTCTATCGCATGCCCGAACGTGTGTCCGAAGTTCAGCTTGCGTCGTTCACCCGCCTCCCGTTCGTCCTGATTGACAACATTGGCCTTCACGCGCACCGAGTGTGCCACCAGTGTCCTGAGAACATCCTGATCCGCAGCCAGAGCGCGGGACGCGTTCTCCTCCAAGTAGGGAAGCATGTCCACGTCCGCGATCAGGATGTGCTTCAGGATCTCCGCCAGCCCACAACGCAGTTCCTCGATGGGAAGCGTGGCGAGCATGTTGGTGTCGCAGAGCACGAACTTCGGCTGGTTGAAGGTGCCGAAGATGTTCTTGTAGCCATCGACATTGACTCCGTTCTTGCCGCCAACGCTGGCATCCACCTGGGACAGCAGTGTGCTGGAGACGAACCCGAAGCGCACACCGCGCATGAAGGTGGAGGCAATGAAGCCGGTGACATCGCAGACGATGCCCCCACCGACTCCGACGATGAACACAGACCGGTCGGCCTCCAGCGCAATCAGCTGCCGGATGGCGTCGATCACGGTCTCGGGTGTCTTGGCCGACTCGCCGAGGCCGATCCGGATGCGCGGCCAGTCGGAGGGGAGTCGATCGCCGTAGAGGCGCTCCACGTTGGCGTCGGTGACGATGAACGTTCTTCCATCCGGCACATATTCTTCGAGTCGGTCGAGTGATGCATCCAGCACAATCTGGCTGCTACCGCTCTTTCCCTTGACAGTCAGCACATCCACAGTTTTACCTCAATCCCAAACGGCGAGAGAACACAAGGCGGACAGTAACATACTCGCATTATTCCATATAGCCGGGGATCGTCATATTCGCCCAGGGCGCATAGCCATCCTGGATGAGCAACCCTGCATCGGGGTTTTTGGGGAAGGGCGGAGTCTCGGGGAAGACCCGCCACTGGTCGCCGTCGATACCCGCTGTTTCGTCCCCTGACTTGAGGTGGTCGATCAGGCGTCCCTTCATCGTCTGAAGCACATCCTTGGGAAACGGATTGCCGGCACGGTTGCGGGTTTCGAGCGGATCCTGGATCTTGTCGAAGAGAAACTCCTGGGCATCCGGCGCGCTGTAGATGTACTTCCACTCGCGTGTGACGGCCATGTGCGAGGACATGGAGGCCACTTCGAGCGCAGGATCGTCCATATACTCTACTGGTAGGGGAATCTCCCGGTTGACGATGTTCACGCGACGTGTGTAGGCGTGTTGGGAAAAGACCATGTCCCGGTCCGAGGATCCCGAGGCGATGTCGGCAAGGTTGACTCCGTCCAGTTCATGGGTGTCGAGGGAGGTTTTTGTGAGCTCGAGGAAAGTGGACGCCAGGTCCACGAGGTTGACGGGTGTGTCGCAGGTGCGTCCGCCGTCAAGCACGCCGGGCAGCGCGGTGAGCATGGGGATGCGCGCACAGGAGTCGTGCATGCTGCGTTTGCCGAAACAATTGTAGTCGCCGAGATGCTCGCCATGGTCGCCGGTGAAGAGGATCAGGGTGTTTTCGAGTTGCCCTGTCTGCTCCAGAGTGTCGAGAATGCGCCCGACTTGGTAGTCCACAAAGGAGATGCATGCGTAGTAGTGCGCCTTGATGTTGCGCAGCAGATTGAGGTCCATGCCCTGGTCCCGGTACTTGTAGCGGTTCTGGCAACGATTGACATAGGTTTGCAGGGATTCGTAGTCCGGGGGCAGATTGGGCAGGGGCATGAGTGGCGCACGGTAGAGCTTGTGCCACGGATTTGGCGGCGCAAAGGGGGGATGCGGATGGATGAAGCTGGCGTAGAGGAACCAAGGTTGTTTCTCACCTTTCTGCTCTTTGAGAAAGGCGCTGGCTCGGTCGCCGATCCACTGGCTCGGGTGCAAGGCTGCGGGGAGTTGCGACGGTTGAGGGATGTAGTACATCTCTCCACGGACGCCATTGGGCTCGATCACATGTGTATATCCCTTGTCATGCAGGAACTTGAGGTAGGGATTCTTGTCGAGGGCGGACATGCGTCCCCCTCCCTCTTCCTGTCGCTCGCGGGTCTGGAATCCGCGCAGGCCATGGGTGTCCGGCGTGAAGTGGCACTTGCCAATGCCATGGGTGCGATAGCCATTGCGGGTCAGCGCGGTCATGAACGTGTCGCGTCCATCCGTGGGCATGGTGGTGTTGGCATAGCAGTTCGTGTTCATCGGGTATTGGCCATGAATCATCGAGCAGCGCGCCGAGATGCATACGGGGGAAGGGCTGAAGGCATTGGTGAACGCGACGCCACGCTCCACCAGACGATCGAGATTCGGGGTCTTGATGACGGGATTGCCCAGCGCGTGAATCGTGTCGAATCGTTGCTGGTCAACGAAGATGTTCAGAATGTTGAGACGCTTTTTCACGGGAGTTTCCTTCTAGTCGGCAGGACTGCATGCACAAAATACACACAGCCACTATTCCTTTTCGCCCCTGTGTTGTCAATATCTCCTGCCTGTTTTGATTCTACAGATAGGAGGCGCAGCTCAGTCTGGAGACCATGCCTGTGTGAACTGCGCTGTTCCTGGAGGGCGAACGGCCCGTGAGCCGCTGTACTGCATACCCGTTGTCCTTGGGAGGGCGAAGCTCCCGCTGAGCCGCGTGCGCGAACTGCGCGAGGCAAAGGCAACCAACCACGAAACACACGAAAACGGTACGAAGAGATTCTCGCGCCCGTTCT
>JAGLDW010000420.1 GCA_023145395.1 Lentisphaeria bacterium
GTAGTTGTAGATTCCGCCGCCGGCATCGCCGGTGGTATTGCCACCAATTGTGCAGTTGGTGAATGTCGGTGAGCTACCGACATTGAAGACGCCTCCGCCGACCTCGTCGGCAGTGTTGCCGACGACCGCGCAGTTGGCGATGGTGGGGGAAGCGTTCTCGTTGAGGATTCCGCCTCCGACATCGCCCATGTCGCCGATGCCATCGGCGAGTCCTGCGGTGATGGTGAATCCGTCGAGCACGGCGGTCTCGTCGATTCCGGACGCATCGCCTCGGAACTGGTCGATCTCGCCACCGCCGAAGAGGTCGGGATTGTAGATCACATGGTAGGAGTTGGCGTCAGGGGCGCCGATGTCGCCGGAGAGGATCGTGGGATTGACTTCGGGGTCACGCGCTTCCAGTTCGGTTTCCGTCCCTTCGAATCCACCATACACAGCCACTCCGTTTCTCAACTGGAAGGAGATGGTCCGGTCCAAGTCGTCGGTGGGGTAGTAGGTTCCAGCGGCTACCCAGACTTGGATGACACCCAGGGTGTCGATGGCGTCCTGGAAGAGACTGGTGGCATTGGCCCAACTGGATCCGTCGCCCGCACCCATGGTGACAATGTTCACATAGATGATCCCGGCTCCATCGGGTGAAAGCGGGTCGGTTGTGGCGTCGGCCACATCGCTCCAAGCGGAGTCGCCGTCATCGTTGGAGGCGTTTATCCGATAGTAGTAGGTGGTGTCGGGCGCGAGTCCAGTGTCTGTGTGCGTGGTGGCGTCGGCCGCTGGTGTCGCGACGGCCGCCCAGCCGGTGGTCCCGTTGGCGCTGCGCTCGATGGTGTAGCCAGTCTCGCGGTCGGAATCCGTCCAGTCCAAGTCGATGGCAACGGCATTCTGGGCGACGGCGGTGAAGTCGGGAGGCGTGTTGGGCAGGAACGATTCGTAGGCGCCGATATCGGTCGGGAGAATGCGGTCAGCGCCTGTGATGTCGGTGGGCGGCACTCCGGCATCCGTTCCGGCGTCGATAGCGGGGGAGCCCCCCAGAAGTCGGAGTCCGTCGTCGTCCGTGCGGGGGATGCCGTCGGCGCCGTCGGGATTCTGGTCATCCACGAAGAGCGGATCCTCGTCGAGATTGCCGCCTCTACCCGCGCCGGAGCCCTCGACGATACAGTGCAAAAAGCCGGGAGTCGAGCTATCGTTGTATACGTTGGAGCCATAATCAGCGAAGTTTCCCCAGAGGATGCAGTTGGCCAGCACTGGGCCAGAGACCACGTTGTAGATTCCTCCGCCATACTCAGCGAAGTTACCGGTTATGGTGCAGTTGATCAGCGTCGGGTCGGAGCCGTTATTGTTGTGGATGGCACCGCCGTTCCAGGCCATATTGTCAATGAATACGCAGTTGGTGAGCGTTGGGGATGATTCCTCGTTGTAGACTCCGCCGCCTGCTCCATCACCACCACCACCTTCGTCGCCTCTCACGTCTCCGCCTACTCCGGCACTGTTGCCGGAGAAGGTGCAGTCCGTGATCGCCGGGTTGGAGTCATAGTAGTTCTGAATGGCGCCGCCGTACCAGCCCATGTTGTTGATGAATGTGCAGTTGGTGATCGTCGGCGAGCAGTTCTCGTAGTTGTCCATCGCCCCGCCGAGACCGCCCTCTCCTGCTCCGTTCGCGCTGTTGCCGTCAAACAGGCAATCGATGAACGTAGGGGAACAGAAGAGGTAGTTCTCGACCGCGCCGCCGTCGGAGTCCGCCTCCTTGCCAGTGAATGTGCAGTTGGTGACCATCGGGTCGGAGCGGTCGTAGTTTTGCATGGCTCCGCCATAGTCCCCCGCGCAGTTCGCTACGAATGTGCAGCCGTCGATGGTGGGGGAAGCGTTCTCGTTGAGCATGCCGCCTCCCGCAGAGCCCACTTCGCCATCCCCGTCAGCATTTCCGGCGGTGACAATGAAACCGTCGAGCACGGCGGTGTCGTCGATGGCGGCGGTGCCAGAGCCTCCGCGCGTGCCGCGGGGCTCCTCCTCCACGGGATCGAGGTCGGGGTTGTGGATCACGTGGTAGGAGTTGTCGCCACTGTCGCCGCCCGGTGTGTCCGGGATTCCTGGCACGGATCTGTTGGGTGTGCTGGCGCCGTCGGGGATGCCGATATCACCGGAGAGGATGGTGAGATTGACAGCGGGATCGCGCATATCAAGCACGGGCTCCACACCGGTGAAGCCGCCGTAGACGGCCACGCCGTTCTTGAGTTGAAAGGAGATGCCGCGATCGATGCCCGTGGTGGGTTTGTAGGTTCCGGCGGCAACCCAGACCTGCGTTGCCCCGGAATAGAGGATGCCGGACCGGAGGTGGCTCGTGGCATCGGCCCAACTGGAGCCGTCATGCAGTCCTGCTCCGGTCTCGGTCACGTACAGGATGCCGTCGCCGTCGGGAGCGAGGGCGACGGGGGGAGGCTCGTAGGCGCCGATGTCGGTTGTATCGACTCGGTCGGCGCCGGTGATGTCAGTGGTCGGCGCTCCGGCGTCGGTTCCCGCGTCGATGGCGGGGAGCTCGGCAGGACCTCGAGTCCGTCGTCGGCCGTGCGGGGGATGCGGTCGGCGCCGTCTGGGTCGGTGTCGTCCACAAAGAGCGGATCCGTGTCGAGGTTGCCGCCGAGGTCCGTGCCGAACGCACCGACCCAGGATGCCGACCCACCAGAGGCCTCGACAATGCAATGGTCGAAGCTGGGGATCGATCCCGGCAGGTTGTGGACGCTGGCACCCGCCCCGCCCGCAGTGTTCCCCCAGAGAATGCAGTTGCTCAATGTGGGGGAGGAGGACTGGTTGAAGATTCCTCCTCCGTGGAGGGTGCTGGCATTGTTGGCTACGATGGTGCAGTTGGTCAGTGCCGGCGAAGAGGAGGAGTTGAAGATAGCCCCGCCATTTTCCACGGAGTTGTTACCAATGAACATGCAGTTTCTCAACGTCGGGCTGGAGGAGAAGTTGTGGATGGCTCCGCCATACTTGGTGGTGCTATTGTCGCGAAATGTGCAGTGGCTCAGCGTCGGGGACGAGTTGGAGTTGTACATTCCTCCGGCTCTGTCGGCAGTGCTGTTGGCGACAATGGTGCAGTTGACGATGGCGGGGGATGCGTTGATGTTGCGGATTCCGCCTCCGGCGATGGGAGGCGAGGCGGAACCGTCGGCGTTGCCTGCGGTGACGGTGAATCCGTCGAGCACGGCGGTCTCGTCGATATCGGGGGTGAGGTTCGGGTTGTAGACCACGCAATAGGAGTTGTCGCCGCTGTCGCCTCCGGGGTCGTCGGGCACGCCGTCGCTGTCGGTGTCCGTGCCGGCCGTGCCGATGTCGCCGGAGAGGATGGTCTCATTGGTCCCGGGGTCTCGCGAGCCAAGCTCGGTCTCCGTGCCATCGAAGCCGCCGTAGACGGCCACGCCGTGCGATGCAATGTCCGCGCTTGCATCGACTTCTCGCCGCCCTACCTTCGCTGTGTTGCACCTGAGCTTTACACGACAGAATGAGGAGTGTTTCCCCATGGGCATGAGAATGGTTAGCGCGGGCGGGCGAATTGACGTGGCCGAGGTGGGTGACCTGCAGACGGCGCTGGACCAGCTTCCGCTAACAGGAGGCACAGTTTGGCTACCAGCAGGCGTGTACGAAATCGACGAGACGGTTCGCTGCCAACTGGCTGAAGGGCAGCATCTCAATCTCTGTGGGGAGGGTCGTGCGACCGTCATCCGCTACACGGCCACCGATGGCAGTCCATTCCTCGAAATCCGAGGTGTCGAGGGAAGCTGGTGGCCCGATCTTCGGATCACGATTCGCGACCTGTCGCTGGCGGGAAACCACGCGTGCGGCGACGCTCTGCTTCTCCAGTGGCCAAACGACGCGCTTGTCGACGCCTGCTTTTTCGAGGGCTTTGGGGGCACGGCAATCCGCGTGAATCCGCAGGCGACGAATGTGACGATCCGGGACTGCTGGATGCGCGACTGCCACCGCGCCCTGCATGCGGACAACCTGCACCACCTCACTTTCCACGGCAACCAGACGCGCAGTCTCAAGGATGGACAAACGCAGGGGGAACATGTGTACATCGGCAAGCACTGCCGCGAAGTCCGCATCGTCAACAACCACCTCGCATACGGCCACGCGGAGGGGATTGTGCTCGATGGCACGGCCCAGCATGTGGTCGCCAACAACACGATCGAGGGATTCACTTGCGGCATCCGCGCCATCGACTGCCGAGACATCACGATCAGCAGCAACTATTTGCACTGCCCGACTGGGATCCGCCTGGAAGAGGACAACCGCGGGCTCGTGGTCACAGGCAACATCTTCACCAACAACCACGACGGGGGAGCGGTGATGATCCGCGACGCACGGGGCTCGGGGTGTCATGTAATCTCCAACAACATCATCCGGCAGAGTGTGTACAATGACGGACAGTATGGCGTCGATTTGGGGGATGCGCAGGCCTGTGTCGTACAGGGAAACATCTTCGAGGATCTCAGCGGGGAAACAGCAGTTCGGACGGAACACGAAGACTGTGAGGTCACGGGCAATGTCACGACAAGCACCGCACGGAGGGCGGAAGCGAGCCTGCATGAGAAGGGGTGCCCAAAACCGCCTTCGGAGAAGAGCGCCTACCGCAGCCTGCACGAATACCTGGCAGAGCTGGAAACGGACTGCCAAAGACACACAATGGCCTGGGGCACGATTTGCAGACTGCTGGCGGAGCAGGACTATGCGGACGCGTGTTCGGACGGGGGATGGTGGATGAACGATCCCTCAAAACCGCAAGCCGCCGCGTGGCTGGCCGCGGGGTGGCTGGCAGTGATCGTCAAACGCATCGAAGGCCGAGTGGTATTCGCCCGGCGGGGCGGGACAAGAGGCTGAACGCGGAACGCGGACGAGGAAAAGCTTCACCACGAAGACACGAAACAGGACTCAGTTGCGCGCGCAACTTTGCAGGCTCCTGACGCCAGCGGTATAGTCTGATTTTCCGATAGCATCCATAGTGCAAGCAGCATGCAACACGGAGGTGAGATTATGGACGGTAAGAAAAGCATCAACATCGGTCTGATCGGTCAGCAGTTCATGGGCCGTGCCCACTCGAACGCATGGACACAAGCGCGCCATTTCTGCTCTCCTCCGCTGAATCCGGTGCTGCATACCATCTGCGCCCGCAACATGGAGACACTCATCCCATTTTCAGAGCTCTGGGGCTGGCAAAACACATGCAACGACTACGAGGCGATGTGTCGGTCGCCAGAGATCGATCTTGTGGACGTCACGGCTCAGAACCACATGCACTTAGCCATGAGCAAAGCCGCTTTGGCCGCAGGCAAAGCCGTGGCCTGCGAAAAACCCCTCGCCGGTAAATTTGAGGATGCGCGGGAGATGGCCGCACTTGCCCGCAAGAGCGATGCACCCACATTCGTCTGGTACAACTACCGCAGCTGCCCCGCTGTCGCCTACGCAAGACAACTCGTCCGCGAAGATGCCATCGGCACCATCCGGCACGTGCGCGGCTTCTACCTCCAAGACTGGGCCGATGAATCCGTGCCTCTCCTCTGGCGTTTCGATGGAGACATCTCCGGCTCTGGCTCCCACGGCGATCTCTGCGCCCACACAATCGACATGGTCCGCTTTGTCACCGGCGAGGAGATCACCGAAATCAATGGCGCGCTCTTCGAGACGTTCATCAAGGAACGCGCACAGGTGACGAAGGTGTCTGGAGGGGGCATTGCCGCCAATGTCTCCGGTTCCGGGGATGCGGAGATGGTGCCCGTCACAGTGGATGACGCAGTGCTTTTCCTATCCCGGCTCGAAGGCGGCGCCGTGTGCAGTTTCGAAGCGACACGCATGGCCACCGGCCGACAGAACTACAACGGGCTCGAGATTAATGGTACAAAAGGATCTGTGCGTTTCAACTTCGAACGAAACAACGAGTTGGAGTACTACGATGCAACCGGTCCACGAGGGCGGCAGGGCTGGCGGACCATCATGTGCACGCACGAGCCAGACCATCCCTATAGCCAGTTCTGGTGGCCAGACTCCCACGGGACCGGCTATGAACACGCCTTCATCAACATGGCTGCGGACATTCTCCGTGTCCTCGCCGGCGAGGAACCGATCAGCCCCATGCCCGACTTCGAGGATGCCTTCAAGACACAGTGCGTGCTGGAAGCGGTCACGCAATGCTTCAACGAGCAACGCACCATCAAGCTCTCCGAGGTGACATAGGGGCGTGGGAGCTTGGCACCAGCCTCTCACGCAGAAGGGAAAGGCACGTCGGCTTCGGGGGGGCATCATCGGTCCCGGAGATCCTGAGCCGCTAGGCCAGGCGCGATGGTGGTGCGGGACATCCCCGGACCGCGAATCCCGACGAAAACATCTTCGGTCCTAGAGGTCCCGAGCCACCGAGACGAAGATCGCTTGCGATGCGCGCGGCTCCGATGCGGAGGCATGTCCGTCAGAGCCGCGCTCTGATGAATGCTATTCGGATGTTTCCGTCGGCGTGGTCTCCGGAATTGGGGCATTGAGCTTCACGTGAGTGTCCTCCAGGCTTGCCCGAATCTTGGTGAGAATGCGCTGTGCGAGGCTCTCATCCTCGGCGATGGCATTCTTGCTCTGCTCTCTGCCTTGCCCAATCTGCTCGTCCTCGAAGGAGAACCAAGATCCGCGTTTGTCCAAGAGTTTCATGTCGAGAGCGACGTCAAGTATGGACCCAGCCCTGGAAATGCCCTCGTTGAACATGATGTCGAACTCGGCAATCTGGAAGGGTGGCGCCATCTTGTTCTTGACGACCTTGACCTTCGCGCGGTTTCCAATGGGCGTTCCATCGGGCGCCTTTATGGTGGCCACGCGCCGGATATCCAGCCGTAGTGACGCGTAGAATTTGAGTGCGCGTCCTCCGGAGGTCGTTTCGGGGCTGCCAAACATGACGCCAATTTTCTCGCGGATCTGATTGGTGAAGACGACGCAGGTGCCGCTCTTGCTGATCACAGCGGTGAGCTTCCGCAGAGCCTGCGACATGAGCCTTGCCTGCAAACCAACATGCGTGTCTCCCATCTGACCTTCGATTTCTGCCCGTGGAACGAGAGCGGCCACTGAATCGATGACAAGGATGTCGATGGCGTTGCTCCGGACCAGTGCTTCGGCAATGTTGAGCGCGTCCTCCCCGCAATCGGGCTGGGAGACCAGCAGGTCATCTGTGTTGACGCCAATCATCTCCGCGTACTGCGGGTCGAGGGCATGCTCAGTGTCGACGAACGCACAGACTCCCCCGGCCCGTTGTGCGTTGGCGATCGCGTGCAGGCAGACCGTGGTTTTTCCTGAGGATTCCGGTCCGTAGATTTCGACCACGCGGCCACGGGGCAGCCCGCCTATGCCGACGGCGATATCGAGAGACAGGGCGCCTGTGCTGATTGTCGGCACGTCCACGGTGGTATGGTCGCCGAGTCGCATGATGGCTCCCTTGCCAAACTCCTTCTCGATCTGTCCCAGCGCCATGCTGAGGTTCCGGTCACGTGCTTCCTGTGCGTTCTTTTCCTTTGCCATGTCCTCTTGTTCCTTTTCTTTTTGGGCCTACGCGTCTTGTTGCGGACTATTTTGAGTGTTGATTCCAGTTTGGTTGCATTGTCTTGTGCCCACGTTCCACAGCTAGTTGGACCAGCAAGTCTCTGAGCATCCCCAGAGCCGTTGCCGTTGTCCGGATCCGCACAGTATCGCGGTTTCCCGGAAACTGTAGTTCACGAATCTTCCTTCGCTCTTCCACAGCGGCTCCAATGTAGACAAGTCCGCAGGGCTTCTCGGGGGTGCCTCCCCCTGGCCCCGCGACGCCGCTGACAGCCACGGCGGCGCTGACCCCGGGAAGTCCGAGCACGCCATCGAGCATCTCGTCCACAGTCCGGTCGCTGACTGCGCCTGCTGTTTCAAGCGTTTCCCTGGAGACATCGAGAAGTTTCATTTTCCAGCTATTGGAGTAGGTGACGACAGCGCCATGGAAGTAGGCGGAGGCACCCGGAACATCCGTGATGGCTGCGGCGATTCCGCCGCCTGTGCAGGATTCGGCCGTCGCCAGACACAGACCCGCTTCAAGCAGAAGCCTACCTATTTCCTCGGGTAGACCAGAAGTTCCGGGGGGGAGCGCATGCGCCCCCAGTGTTTCGCGGACAGCGTCTTCCGCTTCCCGCAAGTGCACCTCGCAATCGCTGATTAGACGAACGGCCACGCCAAAGGGCTTGGCACAATAGCCAACGTCCACGCCCGGAAAGAGCTGCATGACATCGTCTACTTGGCGGGCGACTTGGGACTCCCCGATTCCGGTCGTCAGAATGGCCGTTGTACAGCGTCGCGCCGACACCTTTGCGAGGATTCTCGGCACAATTTGATCGATGACCATCGTACCGAACTCATGGGGCGGTCCTGGCAGCATTGCCAAGGATCCATATTCGACATCACACCACTGTCCCGGGGCAGTTCCATTGAGATTAGGAAGGATGTCCACTCCCTCCAAGACCATGCTCTGGGCTTGCACGGCGGTGTCCGGGATGGAATGCCTGCGCTTTTCAAGATATGCCTCGATCGTCTCGCGGACAGCTTTGCTTTCGACGAGTGTCTTCTCCAGGACATGGCTTGCAGCGATTCGGGTAAGGTCGTCTCGCGTGGGCCCCAGTCCACCGACTACGAGCACGATGTCTGCCCTGGAGAGCGCCTCCCTCAGTTCCGTCTCCATCTCGCTCAACGTGTCTGGAATGCACACTTCACGACTCAGCTCGCATCCCACCTGTGCGAGCGCCTCGCCCAGGAACGCAAGGTTCGTGTTCAGCGTGTCTCCCGAAAGGAGCTCCGTCCCGATACAAATAGCCTCGATTCTCACAGCTCTCGAGCTCCTCGGTTGATCCAATGGACCTACCAATACACCCGCAAACAACAAGAGGCAAACAGATACTAGTGTTTATTGGTTATTTTTTTGTATTTTCTGCTATGGCTTGTGCGCATGCAAATTGTTTTTCATGGCTAATTGATATATGGATTCTGTCTATGTCCTTTTTTTCAGCCGTGCGGGCGGCACGTCCCTCCAAGCGCACACAAGGAGCGCCCTGCTCCGTGCGGGAGGTGACGATATCCGTCCAGCCGCATTGCCTGCCAATTCCCGTTCCGAGTGCCTTGGCGACTGCTTCTTTGGCGGCCCATCTGCCTGCGTAGAATGTCGGTGTGGCAACAGGATTCTGGGGTGCTTGCGCTTGCTCACAGGCTGTGAACACGTGATCCAGGAAGTGTGCACTGTGCCGTTCAAGCACCCGTTTCATCCGTTCAATTTCGATGATGTCGATTCCCGTCGCCACGATCATGCGGAAAATCTCCCGTCGTCAGGCCCCGGAAGCAGAGCGACGGCAACCCGCCGGTTCCGTGGGCCGTCAAACTCGCAAAAATAGACGCCCTGCCATGTACCAAGAATCAGTTTCCCATGTTGTACGGACAACGTGAGATCGCAGCCCACCAGAGTGGATTTGACGTGAGCCGCGCTGTTTCCCTCGAGATGCCGAAAGACTGGATTCCGCCATGGAACGAGTCGCTCCAGTTCCAGAAGCATATCGTGCACGACGTCGGGGTCGGCGTTCTCATTGACCGTGAGTCCGGCGGTGGTGTGCATGCAGAACAGATGACACAGTCCGTTGAACTGCCCAGGGATCTGATCGGCGACCAAGTGCGTGATGTCCTCCATCTGGGTCTTTTGAGTGGTGCGCACATGAATCTCGGACATGGACATTACCTAGCTCTTTTTCAGACAATGATTCTTCATATGCACCGAAGCAATTCTTCAAATGCTTCGACAGCGCTTTCCAAGTCGCCCACAGCCCGATTTCCTGATGCGAGAACGAACCAGGCGGGCGTGTTGCAGGCTCTCAGTATGGAGATGATCTCCTTGATTTCCGCGTTGCCGTAGCCCAAAGGCGCAGGCAAGCCATCAAAGCTGACGTCCTCGATGTAGAGTTGATCCATGAATCGCCGTAGCTTGGACCGGTAGCTCTTTAGGAAGGGATTCTCGCCCACAGCCGCAAACGCCTGGGGACTAAATGCGAGTCGAGTGTTGCTCTTCTTCTGCTGAAGCTTTTCCAAAGCCATCCGCACCTGCAAACTGGTCGCATTGGTGTTGATCAGGGACACTGTCACATTCTTGGCTGCGGCGGCTTCGGCAAATTTTCCCACACCACAGACAAAAGGGGCGACAATACGGTTCACATTTCGGGATGCTGCAAGCTGCAGGATGTTATCCGCCGTGTCAGGGATGGCGCTCAAGCGCAGCGCACTAACGGCAAGTCCCGCCTCGGAGAATGCGTCCATCGCCGCCTCGATCTGAGCTATGGGGACTTTCTCCAGTGGCCATCCCTGAAGCCCATCGAGTTCGACGGCGCCGATGCCGAGAGCAAGGCATCGATCGGCGATCTCCACCGCGTAGTGTCCAGCCAACTGCGCCGACACAGACAGTCGAAAAGATTCGTCCGCGAAGCGAGCGGCACGGATGGCGGCACGTTGCTTGACGCAATCCCGACAGAAAGGACTGTCGCATAGAACAAATGTGGGGTCGCGCCGTCCCACATCCAGCGAGAACTCGATCAGTTCAGAACTGCGCATCAGGCGCACGGTGGCATCCCCGATACGTCCAGTATGAACGATACCGTTCTGCTCAAGAACGGCGCCGAGCCCCAAGAAATCGCGGTGGGGTCCGGGGAAGAACGGCCATGATTTGGTCACCTGGCCCTCGGGCGTTTCGAAGGTAACTTCAGACGTTTCCTTGAGATAGGGAAGGCGCAAGAGTTCTTCCACCGTGTGGAGTGTGGTGTTTCGGTCCTGATCGACCCCCAAGAGACAGACGTATCCGCCTTCATCGGCAATGCGCACGTAGGGGGTGTCTTCGCCATGTGCCAGTTCTGCCTTCCAGTGGTCTCTGCAAAGGCGTTCAGCGGCCGGTCCGATCGCTGCCACACGCGCCTTGGGATGTATGCTGCAAACAGCGTCCGGTCGATTTCGGACCACCTCGGTGATCACCCCAAGGGCACCGAATGTCGGCACGACAAGCGTGCCAGTCGGGCCAAGAACACTGAGAAAAGCGTCCACCACCGCATCCGCCCCTCCTTCGACATGCCCGAGGCTTGCCAGGGAACTGTGCAACAGAACCATATCTCCCGCGTCCAGACCGAGATCTTTCAGGCCCAATTCAATGTTCTCACGTGTCACGACAGGCATGGTCAGTCATCCTCCAAGATCAAACGACAGGGGAGTTGTGTGGCTTCTGCAAGCCGGTAGGGGAGAGCAGTGACGCGCACGCAAGGACCCTTGACCCCTGCCAGCGCCTCAGGAAAGCACACGGTCGAGATTCCCGCCGCAAACAGGTCGGGAAACACATTCTGGGGCTGATCGCCACTCTCGTAGACATCCGACACGAGTAGAGTGATTTGCGCAGCGACCATCCAGGCGACAGCATCCGAGGAGAGATAGACGGATCGCGCACGGATTCCGTCGAAGCGCTTGCCTCCAAGAGCGTTGATGACAAGCGCCTTTCCGCAAAGCTGCTCGATGGGGCATACGGCAGCCAGATCCGCAGCAGTGACTGGCCCTGATCCGTCCTCCCGGTTCAAATGCAGAATAGTGCCTTTGACGCGGAACAGTTCCTCCGCACGGACGACAGAAGCATCGCGGCCATCATCTGTCTCGACAATGTGTCCCGGAAAATCGATGTAGGTGCCGGCCATACTCCAGAACTTGAAGAAGTGGACACGCGCGTGATACTGCGAGCGCCCCCCGGCAACGTGCCACTGATTCGTTCGTACGGTCGATCGACACACAGACGGCTCATTCGGCCAGTCTCTCTGTTCAAGTTGTGCGGGGATTGCCAGAGTCAAGTCATGTAGGGCCATGGGACATCCTCCGGCACTTGGCATAAAAACAAGACGACGGGAAACGAAGCCATCTCCCGCCGTCGATTTCATCAAGAGAGTCCCGTCTACCTGACCTCAACGACTGGCGTGATCGTGATGTCACCACCAAGGTCGCTGAACTCCCCGGCACCTTCGTCTCGGAGATTCAGTTCAATCGATGTGTCATTCTGAAGGAGGAGGACGCCACTGTCCAGGCTGGACTCCGGCTGCAGGCTTCCAGTGACAACAATCGCGGACCTGAAGTGGTCCCAGTTCGTGTCCCAATTCCACACGAGATCCCCTCTGTCTCCCTCCGGATACGAGACTCGCGCGATCTCGGTGCGTCCGTGGGTGAGGATTCGGAGTCCAACCGCGCCACCAGGAACAGCAACCGTCTGCACGCCATTGACCGCATTCGCAATTCTTATCCAAGTCACACTTCTGTCTGGGAATCGGTTGTCCTTCGTGTAGTAGATTGAGTAACTATCATCGACCTCCCCGTCGGCACTGGCAATGAGTGAGAGCTCGTGGGAGTAGCTCTTGCCTCCATTCAGGTGAACATGCTCGAGGTCTCTCACGGCTTCGGGAGCGCCTGCACCCCCGTCCAACCCTGGCGCGGCAACTCCCATTTCGACAGAGTATGCGCGTCCGGCGGTGAACTTACTCGAGTCGATGGTGAACGTAGCTGTGTTGGCACCTGCATCGTAGGCGTAGTCGGCCGTCTCGATGATCGTCTTCTCAGACGTCTTCCACTCGTAGGTGACCTCTAGGAGAAGGAAATATTCTCTGGGGTCCATGCCGTCGGGGAAGGTATATTCGAACGTCACATCAGCCCGGTCAGAGAGGTCGAGCACCCCACCGTTCGTGTGGTTACAAGTGATGCTCTCATAATCCTCGGGCACCTGGTCCGGGTCTGCTGGGACCAGAAGTGTCATAGGATCGTCATCCCCGATCTTGAGCCTCACATCATCCGTATTGGTTGAGATCGTGCTGGAGAGGGCCCCAAGCCAAACGTCGAAGGGGTACTTCTCCGACAGGGAAGTGTTCTTCTCCATCCAAGTCCCTTCTCCGTGACGCGCGTAATATCCGTCTTCGGGCACACCCTCTTCTCTTCGCGGATCTTCCTGCCATTCTCCTGGCGGCGTGTAGAGAAGCACCTCGTCGGCACCTTTCTCAGCAAGAACGAGCAGAGTCAGATGCCCCCATGCGACATGCTCCGTCTCGTCGAACATGTAGTTGCTTGACCATCTGTTGCCTGCACCAAGAATACCGTTGTAAACGAGAAGAGCATCGTCGACCACCTTCTCCACCTCATCGTTTCTCACACCATCGACATCGGTAGTTACTCCATCCACCTTCCACGTTCCGCTCACCTCTCCCTCAGCGCGAGCATCATTCTGCAACTCCGCGAAGTACAGTGTAACCGTATCGATCCCATCCGACTCGATTACAGTTTCCAAAAACTCCACGCCATAGATCACTGTTCTATCCGGTATTGCCTCGTCGTCCTGCGCTGTGTCAGCGTTGTAGTAGTAGACTTTTCCAGAGAGTTTTCCGCTGTCCGGCGTTGCGATCAGCTCGCCCACTGCCTCCTCGTTCACGAGGAAATAGCGGTCTGAATGGCGGAAGATCACGGCCTCGTTCTCCCAGCTCACCAATGACCCGCCACGACCGATCACTTTGATAGCCCACGTCCCTACCGGGGACTCGAAGGCCTTGTAAGCACGCTGGTAGGGGAGATCGTTATTCTCCGTCTTGACCTCAAGCAAGGCACCATCTGCACGATCGTCCATCTCCGGCACGACGAACTCGACCAGCGTGTCAGTCCAGGAGAGAATGTCATCCGAATCCACTTGGACTCCGCCAATCCTGATCCAACGATCCAGTTTTCTGGGAGCAGTACCGAATCCCGTGCCCTTGACCACGATTTTGCCGCCGACGAACTGGCCTTTCCCTGGGCTCACGCTGGTCACGTTCGGACGAACTGCAGTCACGGTAATCGTGCGAACCGTGGATTCGCGGCCCGCATCGTTCCGGACCTTCAAATAGTATTTCTTGCTCGTGGCACCCTCGAAATCCACCAGTTCAACAGTGGCACGGTACAGATTTGTGCCGACGAGTGTCAGGCTCTCGGGGCCGATCGGGTAGTCTCTCGCTTCGGCAAAATCGCTCGTCTCTGCCAGCCAGAAGTCTGTTGGGAGTTCCGCCGACTTCACTTCGAGCGTAACATCAACTAGGGTCGTGATCTTGTTGTTCGTGCCGCCAGCGTTGCGCAAGTAGGCGGCTGTGGTGTAAGGCTGGTCGATTTTGACATTGAGCCGGTAGGTCTTGGACCATACATTGTCCTCCGTCCTCACCTGGAGATAATAATAGCGGGAGAACTCCTCCTGGTCGAGATCGTACTCGGCGAGGGGCTGGGGAAGATCTTTGTAGAGCCAGATCCCTTCCATGTCGGTGCCTCCCTCCGAGGCATCGACATTGTCCTCGATGAGTTGTCTGGTGATGGCACCATCGAAGTTGTCAGAGTCGGACAGCCTGTAGGCGTCGGGGTTGCCTCTGGGTTTAAAACGGATCTGGGCGTTGTAGGTGCTGAGTATATTGCTGCGGCGCATATCATCGACCAGTGCGGCGCTCAGTACGGACGGACGGACTGCATAAACCGTGAAACGATAGCTTCTGGACCAGAATCCGACCGGATTACGCACTTTCACATAGAAAGACTTTGAGTAGAGTCCCTGGAAATTGTCGAGTTCGTCGATCGGGACGTCGAAGTATCCGTTCTCGTCAGGATCGCCCAGATCCCCTCCAAAGGTCTGGCTGCGGCTCCCCGGAAAACTGGCGTCGTCAGAGAGCATGTATTCGACCGGATTGTAGGTTCCCTTGAGACGAAGACGGACATTGTCATACGCGGTCAGTTTGTTATTTTTTCCGTCGGGGTCGTTGTAGAGCACTTTGTAAGTGACCGTCGGCTTTTTGATGTAGACCTTGATTCTCCGAATGCCCGACCAGATGTAGTTGTCGGCGTGACGCGTTGGATCGTCACCAAGGTATGCGACGCGCAGGTAGAAATATTTCCACAACACGCCTTCGGCGTACTCCGCGACCGCACTTGGCAGAGCCATTCTGTAGTATTGATACGTTCTGGTTACACCCTCGGTCTCCTCTTCGGTCTCATCCTCAAAGAAGTGCTCCTGGCTTTCGTCGCTGAAATCCTTGGTGTCGGCAAGCTGGTATTTCACGGGCTTCCGGCTTGCTTTCAAGCGCAGCAGGACTCGTCCATCCGCAAGGTCAGTGAGTCGGTTGCTCTTGCCCCCGTCATTCAGAAGAATGGCGTAGCTGATAACAGGACGGACCGTACGGGCGGTGATGGTGTAGATGGAGGATCTCAGCCCAAGCTCGTTCTCCAGTTGCATGTAGTACTTGCGACTGGCATTGCTCCAGAAGTTCTCAAGGGGATCGAGTATGACGAAGTCGTAGCGGGGATCAGGCTCAAAGACGTCAAGATCGTATTCTCTGATGGCGCGTGCATTGAGCAGATCGTCTTTATCGTCCGTAAAACGAATTGTTGTCGAGTTTCCCTTTTGCCTTGTGCGCAGCATCACACCCGCAAACGTGGAGAGCTTGTTCTTGGATCCGCCTTCGTTGTACATGCCATAGTAGGACCCTGAGGGCTTCTGGGTGCGCACCAAAGCTCGCGACGTCTTTTCACGGGTTAGGTTGCGGACATTCAAATAGAGATAGCCAGACGTGTCTCCTCCGTCAGGATCCATGAAATTCCGAATATCCACCTCGTGGATGGTGTATGTCCCCTTCGCGTTCGGTGTGGGCAGAGGGAGCCATTCGCCCCCATCGCGAGCAGTCGAAAAATCGCCCAGACGGTATTCGTGGGGATGACCGGTGCTCTTGAAGGTCAGGTCGTTTTTGTACTGTCCCGTTCTGTTGTCCCCGTCCAGTTTGATATAGGAAAGATACGGGGTCTTGTCCACATAGAGGACTTCCACGTTGTCCAAGAGAGCCTCTAGCGCCTGGTCAGTGCTGATTGCGGCGAACTCGGCCGTGGCGAAGGCGAAAGCGCTATCCGCCTCCTGTGCGTCATACTCGAGAACAAGCGTATCATCGACATAGAACTGAGCTTTGTCCTGCCCGTCAAGCAGGAAACCAATTCCACCGGCATCATACCCGCGATCATCACCCGGCGCGAACTCCGTCTCCACTTCGACGGGATTCCCTCCCGCATCGTCGATGGTCTGATAGGTGTAGACACCATCAATGCGCTGGTAGGTGGCAACGGAGCATGTCACCCCGTCCGAATCGATTCGTATGAGCCCGTAAATCTTTGTCCTCCCTTGCTTGGCAAAGGCAACGGCGAGGTCGTAGGAGAAGTCAGAATCCGCACGCTGGTCAACCCACCGGGCGCTGGCATCTGCGCGAATGCCATAGTAGCGACTGGCGTATCTGACCTTGAGGGCGGACTTGCCGGAACCGACAGGGCCGGTTTCCATGAGGGCCTCCCCCTCGTCCACGCTGACTGTCACTCCCGATCCCGAGCGAACGCGCGACCATCTTCCGGTGTTTATTTTCGTGGCGGCAAAGTCGTCATACAAAAACCAGGGAAGGACTTTCACGATGCCAGCCACGCCTGCGCCAGCAGCCACGGGTTCGTCATTGATGGTAGTGACATCATCCGTGTTGGTGCCAATGTGCCAAGCGATGTCATTGTCATTCATGGGGGCGTCGTCTGCAACGCGCATAGTCACTTTGGCGATAAACCCGGCCACATCAACACCAATGTCTGGCTTGCTGCCACTGAGGTCGCCAAACGGGATGTGCAGGAGCGCCTGCCCTCTTGATGGACCAGCGTCCTCGAATCTGACGTCTTCGAGGGCGACTGCGTCAAAATGTGTGCCGCCAATCCCGGCAAGTTCGACGGCGACAACTTCAGTAAACAGGCCCTCGGGGGATAGAAGCGCGACATTCAGGTCCTCGATCGCCTCTCCAGTCTGGTTGTCCACAACGATGGACAACTGGACTTCCCCTCCCCTCGCCCCCGTGACGTCCAGGACGGAAAGTGACTGCCCCGCGCAGACGAGTCCGGCAGTAAGTGCCATCGCTACCACAAAAACGGGTAGAGTTTTCGAAAAAGTGTTTCGTTTCATCTTCAATCAGCCTCCATATTCCGGAAACGGACAAACCGTCCCAGTAGCATTCTCGAGTTTTTAGTCCACCTGGTCGGCGGCAGTAACAATGCGCGCTTCAATCTGTTCCGGTGTGAGGCTCTGAGGGTTGTAGCCGCCAGTGCTTGGCACAAGCTGCGCTCCCTCAAGCTTCATCTTAAAATACCTGTAGACCAGCACAATGTCTTTCTCATCAACCGTGTTGTCCCCGTTGACGTCGCCGATCTTGCTGGTTCCGTCCAAGGCGTTCACATTCGCAAGAATGCGCTCATAGCCAAGCGAGAAGGGGTCGAATGAGGCAGAGGGGATTAGGGTGGAACCCGTCAACCCGCTCACGGCCACACGGTAGCACAATGTGACATCGCGGTAGTTGACGACGCCGTCGCCATTCACGTCCAGGTTTCCATAATCGACACGATCAGAGACCATGACGCTTGCTCCCTGAGCGAGGAAATCGGGACTGGTGCGAGTCGGCGCGGGCGCAGGACCAATGGTGTAGACGGTGGTCCCGTTCACTGCTTGTCCACTCTGGAATTCGATGCGGCCGACGCTTTCGCCTCCGCTGGTGTCAATCTCGGCGCTGATCGTGACCAGACGGGTATCTCCCGTCTCCCGGGCTTCGATGCCACCTGTGGCCGTTTCCGGAGAGTAGTTCGGATCGGCATAGAGGAGTGTAAGGACGCCATCTCCCTGAACCACAGCCATCTCGACGCCACTCGTGCGTGCCAAGTTGGTCTCGATCTCAAAGTCACTCAGGATTTCCGGGACGGCGAGAGTGATGACCAATGGCGAAAAGGTCTTTGCCGAAGCGAGGTGAATATCGAAGACAACACTATCATCTTCCGTGGGCACAATCACAATCTCAGGACTAATGCTGAAGGTTCCGGCAAGAGGAATCGACACGGTCTCTGCCCGTATGGGGAGTACTCCAACCACACTCCTCCTTGCGCTCGTGAGAAACTCGACGGTCGCCTCCCTGCTCCGGGCTGTGCTTTCCGCAACATACTTAACCCGCAGAGTACGACTCTGCCCCGCCGGGATCGCGGAGATTTCGACACCTGCAGCGGCGTCTTCATAGCCGCTGGAGGGATCCACCATGACGAGAAAGGGCGCTGGGCAACGAACGACGAGGGCGCTGCCGCCGTCTCGAGCAGCGTTGTTGAAGATCGACACGGGTTGCGTCACGGCGACGCTGCTACCAATGACGACGGCACCAAGATCGACGCCACTCTCGGGGAGGAACACATAGTCGCTCTGGGTCACCGTTTCATCATCTTCATTCGTGACCTGAATCGAGCTTGCCTTCCCGTCGTAGTCGGTGTCTGTAGAAGAGGTGGACACCAGCAACCGATAGGCGATGTCACCGTCGAGTGCACCGTCGTCCTGGGGGTGGAGAATGACCTCTACCGGTTCATCCGTACCGGGAGTCCAGCCAGCGCCAAACACGATGTCGACGGAGGTCGTCGGCCCGTCGCGTGTTGGAGACACCGACGTGAGGAGGCCCTCCGTGGAATCCGTGCTTGTGACAGTTACAGTGACGTCCTCGGTGGAGGCGGAACCGAGAGCGACGGTGAAGCTCTGTGTACCACCGTTCTCCGTCGTGACTAGAACGGTTGGGACATTGCCTTCGCCATCGTCCAGAACAAGTTGAGCACTGTCGTCGTCAATGACCACTCCGGAGACGACGACATCTGTGAGGACATCCCACTCCCCCGTGTCATCATCCTCGAAAGAGAGAGTGACCTCAAAAGCCGTTTGCTCGTCAGGATCGTAGAGGCTGTCGTCGGTCGCAGTAACGTCAAAATGCTTCCAACTGTCGTAGTCCGCCGATGTGAACTGAAGTGTGGGATTCACCGTCCGCACTCCCGTCGCCACCTCGATCTGCCCGACTCCGCTGATGATGGACGTGGCAGCCGTCACCGTAACCGTCTCACCCGCATCGGGCTCCACAAGAAGCCTGACGCCGATCTGG
The DNA here is from genome assembly GCA_023145395.1 of Lentisphaeria bacterium. Classification (GTDB taxonomy): domain Bacteria; phylum Verrucomicrobiota; class Lentisphaeria; order Oligosphaerales; family Lenti-02; genus JAGLDW01. The sequence continues at coordinate 19,047 of JAGLDW010000420.1, forward strand.
TCAGTCTGCCCTTCGACGATGGTGAAGGAGAAAGAGCTGACTTCCACCATGTCGTGAGGTGTGTACTCTCTGGAAAACTCCATGTCGTCGGGATACTGGCCGTTGACCGTGCGCGCAATAAACGGGATGTCTACTGGGGTGGCATAGCCGGAAATTGGCTTGAACACGACTTTATATCCATTCCCGTGAAGGAATGGGGAGGTGATGGAGTAGTTGCGATCCTGTTCGGAGATCGCGACTTGGCCAACGTAGCGCGTCCCCGCATCCAGCCACCCCGAATCAAAGGGCGAGTTGTTCGCGGCGCCGGGATCGTTGACAATCTTGAACATGGGCGTTACCCGCGCCTCTTCCACCACCTGGGCATCCACCTTGATGATGCCCACCGGGAAATAAACGACAAAATATTTCTCTTTGGGTTGGAACGGGATGGCATCTCCTTCGGGGATTTGGAAAGAACACTCAACTGGATTGGTCAGTTGTCCCGCCACGGTGAGGTCAAGCTCGACATAGTCCGCGCGTCCGGCGGGATCTGGCCCGATCAGTTTCAGATACGGAACATCGGAAACATCGGGAATCCCATCCCATGCAAGCGTGAAGTCCTTGGGCGTCGCGTTCCAGCGCTCATCATACCACACTTCGAGATACCAGAGGTATTTGCCTGGTGCCACCGAATCGATCGCCCAAGGGATGTAGTTTGCGGGGGAGCCCGTGTACTCGTTGGTGGCAGGGTCGTCGTCCACCTTGTAGATGAGGAAGTCCACATAGGTCGAGTTGGGTGCGCCGGGAAGTAGCGCCATCTCTCCCAAGTCCTCGTCCAGACCAGCCGTGATCGTCGGGCTTGCTCCCGGGTTTTCCTTGCCGAGTCCAAACTCGATCTCAGTCGGCACTTGAGCAGGCCCCCCAGGGAGGATTCTCGCCTTGTCGGTGATCTCGCTACGAATCTGCATGCCCAGGACTGCCTCGTCCGGAGGCGTGTAGGCATCCAGTCCCAATAGCGTACCAGTCATTCCGATCGACACTAGCAACACACAAAACTTTCTGAACGCCAGAGTCGGCTTAAAACGCAATTTCATACCGCTTTACCTCCAAAGTATATCGAGAGCGAATCGACATGGTCACGCTAGTTCCTGAATGTATCGTTAGAAAAGAAAATCCACTTTGTCTTCACGTTTGTTGGCTTTAGCATCGCATACAGCATGCCAACTCGGAGAGGGCCAATCAGCGAAAGAACGCCGATTGTTGTCTCATTTTAGAGAAAACGAGAGCAGTCTCTACATATCTGTGTCGAATTGTGTCGTTCGCCACATCCACTTTGTGGCACTGCCAGCAAAAAGACACACCCTCTCCTAACCTAACAATACTACCATAGAGGGTTCCCACAAGGGACACAAGCCAAAGCATAGTATTTCGCCCGCAGGGGCAGTCTCTCTACGGATCGGCATCCCGCACAGACTCGGCCCGCACATCAATGACTGTGTTCTCGGGGCGGCAGGCATTGTCCCCTCCGCCTTGCGGCTCCCAGCCAGGTGCAACATTCATCACGATATGCCGTTTCCACCGCAATGCCAAACTATGGCGAAAACGTGTACGCACCGAAGGGATGAGTAGCAGAAAGCCAACCGCATCCGTCAGAATGCCCGGTGTGATCAGTAGCAGGCCGGATGCTAGAATCATTGCTCCATCGAGCAGTTCAAGAGTCGGCACACGGCCCTCGGCCCCGGCCTTTCGAATGCTTGCCAGGGCATCCAATCCCTCCCGCTTGGCAAGGTATGCCCCTGTCATTCCCGTGAACAGAACCAGAGCGAAGGTCTCAGGCCAGCCAATAGCGGCCCCCATCTTTGCGAGCAAGAAAAGCTCTATGATGGGAACAGTGACAAAGAGGATGAACAATTTGAGCAGCATGAGTGGTCCTTGGTCTCATCCAAACTGCGACAGTCGGAGGAGAGAGGTGTCTGGACGGCGTTCGGCATTGATTGCGGCTACGGGATCGGCTTTTGAGAGGAATTAAGCTTCAGAGGAAACACGTTGGACGAATAGTGGAACATGGTGTGCAGTTTGTCCGGCACCCCCTCGCCAAGCCAGATGGCATACTGCTCGGTCGGCGCAGCCACATTGCTTCGCAGGGCAATCCACGAAGGAAGCTCTTCGCACCAGACCACGGCCTTCCTGCGTTCATTCCCCGTGCACCAAGTCCAACTGTTTTCGATCAGAATCCTCGCCTTTCCAGTGGGATCATGCCGATTCAGCACGATGCAGAAACCGTCACCCTCATTTCCAAAGCGGATGTTCCTGCAGGTCACGCGATGATGGTTGTCGATCCAGCGCTGGTCGTGCCGCAGTCTCGTCTTCTGGACCCTGGGCACTCCGAGGACGTTTTCCATGACTAGCGTCCCAAGATTCTCAATCGCCGCCTTCCGGCACATATCACGACTGGTTGTCACTCGGCAGTTGTCCACCCAGGCATTGGCCACATTCGAGTAGAGCACCTGATCACAGTTCGCAAAACTGCTGTTGGATATCCGGCACACCGCGCGATTGGGCTCTGCGGCTCTCCCTCTTCCCGCCAACACACGAATGCCAGGTCCCGCTGTGTCCTGAAAGGTGCAGCGTTCGAACATCAGCCGGTGCCTATAGGTGGGGGAAAGTCGCAGATCGACGGCGGTGGTTCCTCCGCAGAACACAAGATCCCTGAGCAGAATGTACTCGCAATCGCCCTGGAGAATGGCGCCGCCTTGGCCCTGCATCTTCACCACGGCTCGTCCAACCCCCCGGATGGAGACTGGACCCGGCAGCCGAATTGTGTGTTTTGTCAGGTAGATCCCCGCAGGCAACAACAGAGTCGCCTCCTGCGCGACTGCCGCCTTGATGGCCTTTGCGAGTTGCACGGTGTCGTCGGTGGTCCCATCGCCAAAGAGCCCGAACTTCGACCCGTCAACAATTCCAGTCCAATGTTTCACAGAGAGCGCGCGGGCATTGATCGGTGGGGGGGGGGCATCGAAAAGCGCGCTCGTCTCTTCGGGAAGAGGCTTCCTGGCATAGCGTGCGAGAGCCTTTGGCAAGCGGCTTGACAGTGCCGTGTTGTGTTCCTCCAAGTCCAAGGCAAAGCGATGCGTCGCGCTCTTGAATTTGAAGTGTTTCCTGTTGTCGAAGTACGCCTGATTGAACGGTCTGGAGAAACCGAGTATGGGAGTCTCCTGCCGCGACATTTCCTCACAGTTGCGCACCGAAACCAAATTGGGCATCTCCTGGCAGTACACGAGACATTCCTTGTCGCTGCCCTTCGCGTTCACGGAGCACGTGTCGATGACAATGGAATTGGCCACATATTTTCCCGTGGCCAGGTTGTATACAGCGGACATACCGAACTTGCTGCGGGACAACAGGCTGCTTTCGCGGATGACGAGGTTTCCATCAACGGCAGTCACCCAATGCTGCCCACGCCCTGCCGAAGCATTGATCGTGCCTTCCACGCGACTCAGCTTGAACATGCGGGCCGCTCGGAACACCCCTCCCCTCATGTCCGCACGGGCTCTGACCTGACAGTCGCGAACTACAGCTTGATCGGAGGCGGAGTTGACCGCATGCATGCAGCGGTCGAAGCTGGAGTTCTGGATGATGAGAAAGGCGGAGCTGTGCCAGGGCCTCCCCTGGCTTTCGTCGATCGCGCGAAGCACTGGCATGCCAGACGAGTCTGTGGATATGCCGTAGGGACTGAGTTGATTGGTCCGGGTCTTGGGACCCGTGGGCTTGAGCAAGCAAACATTTTCGACCGCAAAACTCCCAGAACTGCGAAATGTGCAGCCCTCGATCAAGATGGTCGCGGCCTTGTTGTCACCCG
>JAGLDW010000421.1 GCA_023145395.1 Lentisphaeria bacterium
GGGGACGTGATCGACACGATCCGCGAGAGCATCGACTACATCGGTCACTTCCACACGGGAGGCGTGCCCGGACGGAACGAGATAGATGACACCCAGGAACTGAACTACCGCCCCATCATGCAGGCCATTGCCGAGCTGAGCGACCAAGGGAAGTTCAACGGCTACGTGGGACACGAGTTCGTCCCCAAGCGCGATCCCCTAACCTCCCTCGCCGAGGCCTTCACCCTCTGCGACGTGTAGCATCTGCGCACGACGCTCAGATCCTGGAGAGCTGTCAAATGCCTTGGTGGGGGATTCTCAGGCGCGTGTCAGCACGAGCGAGGCATTGTTGCCGCCGATCCCCGCGGAGTTCGTGATGGCACAGGAAAAGTTCTTTTCGCGCGCGGTGCCGGGGATGCAGTCGAGCACGCACTCGGGGTCCAGGTTCTGGTGATTCACCGTGGGGGGAATCAGTCCCCGGCGCATGGCCAGCACTGTGATGATGCCCTCCGCCAGGCCCGCGCCGCCCATCATATGCCCAAGCTGGGATTTATGCGCCGCGACGGTGATCTCGGCCAGCCGGTCGCCGAAGAGGTCCTGCAGGGCGGCGGCCTCCGTGGAGTCGTTGGCTCTCGTACCAGTCGCGTGGGCGCAGATGTGCTCAATCGCCCCGGATTCGAGCCCAGCGTCCTGCAATGCGGAGGCCATCACGCGCCGGGAGCCCTCGGCTCTGACGGACGGGGCGGTCATGTGGAAGGCGTTGTTGTTGGTCGCCGCGCCCGCGAGCACCGCCAGCGTCCGATCGGCACCGTCCATCTCCAGCAGCATGGCGGCAGCGCCTTCGCTGAAAATGGTTCCTGAGCGGTCAACATCGAAGGGCCGCAGCCTATCCGTCGAGATTGTCCGCAGGTTGGACAAGCCGCACCAGCAGTACTCGGTCAGGGCATCGTAGCCGATGGCGAGCATGCGAGTGGCGCGACCGCTCCGCAGCACATCCGCAGCCAGCGCGGCGGCGGCCGCTCCCGAGGCGCAGGACATGGAAAGCTGGACGCGGGGTCCCCCACAGCCGAAGAAATCGGCGATCCCGTCGAGAAAGTCGTCGCACATGGCGAAGGTGTCCTCGTCCATGGTGCCCATATCCACACGTTCCCGCCAGCACCATTCGAGCGTCTCCATGGCACCAAAATTAGTGGCTAGAACCAACCCTAGTTCGGGATCGGCGGCACCGACGGCGCGACCCGCCTGCTGAAGCGCCTCCGTTCCCGCACCCTTGATCAGGGCACCCGCAAAATCGTCGTCGGGAAACAGGTCCCGTAGCGCATCCTCCGTGTCGGCGGGAACTTGTCCGCCAGAACTCTGCGCATATTCCTCGGCGGAAAATCGGTCGATGGGCCGGATGCCGCAAGCACCCGCGACCATCCGGTCAAAGGCCACCTCCGCACCCATCCCCAGGGAGCAAACTAGTCCCATGCCTGTGATATCGACCCGCTTGGTTGCCATTTTCACTCTCGCCATGTTTCTGGTGACCGACAGGAACCCGTTGCCAATCCACCTTGTCAGACAGTATGGTACCAATGTAGCCCAGAGCGAATCGAGAGTCCATAGAGCGCGAGAACAGAGACTTGACAGACCCAGCGGAGGGAACAGGTTGTGTAAACTAGCGCTTTCGAGTAAGATAGACATGGTGGCGGGAAAAGGAGACGACCGATGGCAGGCAAGATTGCGGAATTGACCGAGAGCACATTTGACGACGCGGTGGCGAGCGGAACTGTTTTGGTGGACTTCTGGGCGCCCTGGTGCGGCCCGTGCCGGATGCAGACCCCGGTTCTGGAGGAAGTGGCCGAGGCTGTTGGCGATGCGGCGACCATCGCCAAGGTGAATGTGGACGAAAGCCCTCAGTTGGCGGCCAAGTTCGGTGTCCGGTCCATCCCCATGCTCGTGTTGCTCAAGGATGGCGAAGTCGCCCAGCAGTGGATTGGGCTCCAGCAGGCCGGAGCGCTGACGACGGCCATTCAAGGATGAACATCGAGGCGCCCGTGTTGTGCGGGCGCCAGCGCGGAACGTGATGGAACGATGGTTTGAGCGGATCGATGCGGCATTCGGGTCACAGTCCCGTGCCGCGTCGGTTTTAACAATAGTAGTCAGGAGACAAGAGATGGCGCGTGTCCCGATCGGTCTGGAGATGTATTCCGTCCGCAACGAGTTTGCGGAAAAGCCCTTGGAGACCTTGCAGGCCGTGGCCAACATGGGCTATGCGGGAGTGGAGTTCGCAGGCGCGCGCAACCACACCGCCGAGGAGTACAAGGAAATGCTGGACCAGACGGGACTGGTCTGCTGTGGCTGGCATACGCCGTTCCCTCTGGTGCGGGACGATGAGCTTGAGGAGACCATTCGCTTCAACAGAATCGTCGGCAACAAGCATGTCATCGTGCCGGGGATCCCCGGCAACCTGCGCGAGACCCGCGAAGACTGGCTGAAGATGGCAGGATTCTTCGACGAACTGGCCGCCAAGCTGGCTCCTCACGGCATGAAGACAGGATATCACAATCACAACATCGAGTTCGCTGAACTCGGTGGGGAAAAGCCTTGGGACACGTTCTTCGGCAACACTGGACCGGAGGTCATCATGCAGCTGGACATGGGCAACGCCCTGTCGGGCGGCGCCGACGTAATCCAGCTTCTCAAGACCTACACAGGTCGTTGCCAGACCGTGCATCTCAAGCCCTACAGTGTCACTCTCGGCACCGAGGATCCAAAGGCCGGCTTCCGTCCGATCATCGGAGAGGACGACGTGCCCTGGAACGAGGTGTTCGAGCTATGCGAGACCGTGGGTGACACGGAGTGGTACGTGGTCGAATACGAAAGCGACGCGTATCCACCCATGAAATCGGTCGAGCTCTGCCTCTCCGCGCTGCGAGCGATGGGAAAATAGGGGCAGATGGAGCCTGGGGGGGCGAACGGGAAAAAGGGTGCTGAGATGGACGCGCTGACGCGGCACAATCAGAAACGCTGGGACGAGTTGGTGGCGAACAACGTGCGCTACTCTCGCCCCGCTCTCGACCTCGACACGGAAACGGCTCGACTACTGGTCGATCCCGAGGGCATGATGGGACGCTGTCAAGGGCGTCAGGTGCTCTGCCTGGCTGGTGGTGGGGGCCAGCAGTCCGCCGCCTATGCCCTCCTCGGAGCGGAGGTCACCGTTCTCGACTTCTGCCAGGAACAGCTCGAACGAGACCGGCTCACCGCCGATCACTACGAACTGAGCGTGCTGACGGTTCTGGGCGATATGCGAGACCTGTCCTGCTTCGACGCCAGCTCCTTTGACATCGTGCATCACGCCCACTCCATCAACTTCATCCCCGACCCCGACAAGGTGTTTCGCGAGGTGGCGCGGGTATTGCGCACGGACGGGCTCTACAGAATCTCGTTCACCAACCCCTTCGTCCACGGCACGTGGGAGGACGACTGGGACGGCAACGGCTACCCCCTCCACAAGACCTACGCCGACGGCGAGGTGCTGTCTTCCGATCCCAACTGGTATATCACCGATGAAAACGGCGACGAAATTGCAGTCGAAGGACCTAGAGAGTTTCGCCATACCCTCGGCACACTGTTCAACGAGTTGACCGCGCGTGGCTTTGTTGTGCTTGGCTTCTGGGAGGATTCTCTGGGGGACCCGGATGCGGAACCTGGCACCTGGGAACACTTCAACACCGTGGCCGCGCCTTGGCTGACCATGTGGCTGCGCCTCAACCCAAGAGCCTTTCTGCCAGGACAGGAACCGCCACGGAAATGACGTGCTATTCTGCTGCGGATCACCGAAACACGAAAGACAATGGCGCATGACCCCTCCCCCTTGGCGGCATGTGCATCTGACTGGTGTGGGCGGCGTGGGCATGGCGGGCCTCGCCCACATTCTCGCCGACCTCGGCGTGCGAGTCACCGGGACGGACGAGAAGGACTCGGACATGCTCCAGTCCCTGCGTCTGCGCGGCATGGATGTGCAGACCGGACACGATGCCGCCCAAGTGGCGGACGCCGACACACTGGTATATTCCAGCGCCGTGTCCGAGGCCAATCCCGAACGCCGCATGGCGGTGTCCTGCGACATTCCCACGTTGCGGCGTGGCGACTTCCTGGCCCAGTTGGCTGAGCTCTTCCCCAACGTCGTGGCCGTGGCCGGCTCCCATGGCAAAACCACCACCACTGCCATGCTCGCCCACATCATGCAGCGCTGCGGGATGGAGCCCGGGTTCCTTGTGGGGGGGCGCATCGACGGCTGGGCGCGCTCCGCGTGCGTCGGCAAGGGCGAGGTGCTGATCACCGAGGTGGACGAAAGCGACGGGACCCAGGCGCTCATGCGCTGCTCCCACGCGATCATTGTGAACATCGAGGACGACCACTGCTGGAGCGTGGGCGGAATGGAAGCGCTGGAACGGTGTTTTGCGGAGTTCGCAGACAGGGCGGACCACGTCATCGCCTGGTCATGTGAGGCAAGCGACCGTCTCCTCGCCGAGCATCCCCATGTGCACCTTCTCTCGCGTCAGGACATGCCCGATGGGCTCGCTCTACCCTTCGCGGGCGAGCACAATCGCGTGAACGCGACCCTGGCTCTCGAGGCGGCGCTGCAGCTTGGAATCGACCGGACGGACGCACTGGCCGCACTGACCACATTCCCCGGGGTGGTTCGACGCCTGACCGAGCACCTGGTGTCCTCAGTGGGGGCAGTGGCGCTGGTGGAGGACTATGCACATCACCCGACGGAGCTTCGCGCCGCCCTGGCCGCGCTTCGCGAGCACTATCCGGCGCACCGCTTGCTGGTCGTGTTCCAACCCCATCGCCACGAGCGTGTGAGGCGCTATGCAGGTGCATTCGCGAAGGAGCTTTCCCAGGCGGACGAAGTGATTGTATTCCGCCCCTTTGCAGCGTGGACGGACGACGATGGTCTCGCGGATCCGGAGGAGATTGCACGCGGGATTGCAGGCGTGCCTTCCCGCTACTGGGACGGTCCCATCGAAACTCTCTCTGGCGCGGTGGCAAATCGTGCGCGCGCATGTCGGAGTCCACTGGTTGTCGCCGTCATCGGAGCGGGGGATGTGGGTGCACTGGTTCCCCTGTTGCGGTCGGAACTGTCCAGGCTTTGCTCCGAGCGTCTGGAGTCGTTTCTGCGGAGTTCGCACGCGGCGCCTGTGACACGGACACGCGCCTGGTCGCGGCTGACAACGCTCGGGGTGGGTGGCGACGCGCCCGTTCTGGTGGAGCCTCGGACAGAGGACGAACTGTCAGATGTTTTGCGTAGGGCCCGCAATCATGCGATACCCGTGCAGGTGCTTGGGATGGGGAGCAATATTCTCGGCGGCGACCAATGTGATCCACACGTCTTTCTGCGCCTTCGCCAAGGCGTCTTCCGCGATGTTCGCAGGGGAGATGCCCACTCCGTCGAGGGCGGTGCCGGTGTCACTCTTCGCGAGCTGACGGACCGCTTGTCGGCAATGGGGCTCGGCCATGAAGCATTGCCTGCATTGTGCTGGATCCCCGGCACGCTTGGGGGGGCGGTGCGCATGAATGCAGGCTCGCATGGACACTGCATGTCCGAGCTTGTGGAACGGATCGGGGGATTTCGCCTTGGAGGCGACACGTGGGCGGCGGCGGGCAAGAGTCTCGCCTGGACCTACCGCGCCTCCGCAGTGCCCGAAGACGTGATCATCACCCGCGTCTGGATACGCGTCGTAGAGATCGACGACACCGATGCCTATCGTGATCGGATTCGGGAGCATGGGGCGCGGCGCGCGGACGAGCAACCGAAGGGCAGGAGCGCAGGCTGCGTATTCCGCAATCCTCCGGACGACAGCGCAGGACGCCTGCTCGACGCCTGTGGATGGATCGATCGACGCGAGGGCTCCTTCCATTTCAGCGGGAAACACGCAAATTTTCTGCTGTCCGATGGTGGGGGCAGCGAGGAGGGCTTCCTTTCTCTTCTGCTTGCGGCGCAAGCGGATGTGTTCCGAAAAGAGGGTGTTGTCCTGCATCCGGAAATCGTCGCGGTCTCGCCGCAAACCACCGCGCGGATCAAGAGTCAGACGACCGCTCTGGAGTTCGAGCGAGACCGCTCGCAACAGCCCAAGCGGGTGGGCACTGGGGAATAGCGGTCTGCCAGAATCCCGAGATTCACGAAGGATAGGCAGGAAGCTCCAGATTTCGTCGATCTCCCACTGGCGACACGAGTCGGAAGTACTTATATTTCAAAGAGTCAGACGGTCACATTTTTTCGGTCGATGGCGAATTCATCAGACCGGTTGACCGAGAAGTGGTTTCGTGTAGTGTGCTAAGAAGGAGTTTAACTATGCCAGCTGTTGTTGACGCCGAGAAATGCACTGGTTGCAATGCCTGTGTCGATTCCTGCCCAGTCGAAGCCATCGTGATGGCGGATGACAAGGCCACGATCACCGACGACTGTGTCGATTGCGGCGCCTGTGTCGACGAGTGCCCGGTTGAGGCCATTACAATGGAGTAGTGGTTTCCCACTGATCTGAAACGGCGGGCGGCGTGTTTTTTGCGCCGCCCGCCGTTTTTTTTTGTTTCCGGGCGTCCACACTCGCGACACGATCAGAGGGTGGGAAACGTCAGCGGGCCGACAAGGATGGATTGCCCAGTTGCCGTGATGACACCCAGATAGGCATCGCGTTCAACGTCCACAGTCCATGGCAGTCTATGCCTGACCCCAAGCTGGTGGCTTCGCACCGGAGGACCGACTTTCCGCAGACCGGCCCCCTTCGGAGTGGTGAACAGCGCCGCCTGTGTCGGTTGATCGGTCTGCACCACCAAGGCCGCACCGTCGGGACGGATGCTCACAATGTTTGGACGGGAGAAATCCAGGTAGTGGGAAGTCCCCTGAACTGCCTGCAGACGCACCGTCACAGTCTCTTCGCGACCATGGAAGGGGACATCCACCACAACCAGGCCGGCAGCCTGTTTTCTGATGGGACAGTCGCCAGCCGAGATCTCTTTGCCCGCCAGGAGAGTCTGACGCAGATCGACTTTGGCACTGAGGGGGATGTGAAACACATGCAGCGGAAGCGTCCCGTGAGGGTCCGTGTAGGTCACCTTCAGCTCGACCCCATCCTGAGTTTCCCGCGCGACCACCGTGGCCATGTCACGCAGGAATTTATGCTGTAGCGCTTCGCCGAATCCAAGGCTGACCACATCATGCGAGCCCATGGCGGCTCGTTGCGCGGTGTAGAACTCCCCGAGATCCATCTCGAAGCGCGGGCTGGTGTGCCAGTGATTGAAGTCGCGATACCAGCCATGCGTGGCAATGGTCTGCTGTAGCAGCGTCGCGCAGCGTTGCAGCACCTCGTTCTGTGGAAGGTCCATATCCCCGGCTCGCGTGGTGAGCAGCAGGCTTGCGGCTTCGCGATGCGTCAGGCGTGGGTTCCGCCCCTTGCCGAGGATGCCACGCCCCTCCTTGGACTGTCCGTACGAGCAATCTCCGTTCGCTCCGGAATTGCGCACGCCAAGCAGAAACGTCGGTAGGCCATAGGCCGCCCCAGTCTGGCCATTGCGGTAGCCTCCCGCCGAAGCCGGGTGCCCAAAATGCTTCTGGATCCACTCCGCCTGGATCTCGACCATCCTGGTCAGCACATCCGTCTTTCCAGCCACCCTCTTGGCCACATCGTACCCGAAGCGTCCTGCGCTGCACTCGAAAAGCTGTTGCCCGTGGTTGGGGAAGCGCGATCGCTTCTCGGCGCCCACCTCAACCTGGAATCCAGCGTCCACACCCGCCTGCGTCCAGGCCGTGGCGTAGTAGTCGGGAATACGCGTCACAGCCTTCTTCACAGGGTCGAACCACGAATCGGAGGCAAAATAGATCTGAAACGACAGACGGCCGGTCCGTGCGGCACCCTCGCGCTCGGCCATGGGCACATACCGCGTCCCTCCGTGGAATGGGATGTCGAACACGGTGGGCGCCACGTTGCTGCGGAAGGCACATGCTTCCGCCCACCAAAAAGAGTTCTTCTGCGAGGTGTCCGTGCTCTGCGACCACGTTGCCGTCGCGCCATATCGATGATCACATGCCGTGGCTGGAATCCGTTTTCCCGTCATCGTCTCGCCCTCCGCTGCGGACACGGTCTGCACCACCAGCAACGCCGCCGTCATGGTCCACGCTCGCAGGCAGATTTTGTACCTCGAGTTCGCCTTTGCAGTGTTCATATTCTCTCCCCTGTCGTGCATCCAAAGCCATGGATGCCTCCTCAACGCAGTGCGAATTCGGCACTAGGAATATGCAGGCACTGCCCCATCCTGCAATCGCTGGCACGCTTCGCTCGCGGTCCGGGACGTCCCCCACCACCATGACCTCGCCCCGCCAGTGGCTCGGGACCTCCGGGACCGAGGGCTGTCTTGTTGGGCTGTCTTGTTTCCGGATCGCTCGCGGTCCGGGACGTCCCGCACCACCATGACCTCGCCCCGCCAGTGGCTCGGGACCTCCGGGACCGAGGGTAAACAATAATCTTCCAGACTTGCACTCCCCTTATTATAGGCTATTATCTTAAAGCCTTACAATAGCGGAGAAATGCATGAAAGACTTTGATTTTGCGGATGGTCTCGAGATCTGGCATGGCCATCTTCCTCACTGGCGGCAAGATGGCGCGACCTATTTTGTGACATTTCGCCTTGCAGACTCAATCCCAAAAGAGAAGCAGGACGAACTCGCCTCCCGTCGCAGATACTGGTGCCAAAGCCACCGACCCCCCTACTCCAAAAGGGAACTTGACGAGTATGCCTTTCTGTTCTCCGATCAGGTTCATGAGTGGTTGGATGCGGGATATGGGCGTTGCTTTCTAGCCAACCCAAGGTTTTCGGAACTTGTGCGCGATGCCCTAGCTCACTTCGATGGTTGCCGCTATTGGTTAGAGGAGTGGGCCGTTGCCCCAAATCACACACACGTATTGCTCACGCCCGTGAAGGGCTTCCCACTTGACAGGACAATCAGATCTTGGATGAGCTTCACTGCTCGAAAAATCAACGTTGAGTTGGGACAGATGGGACAGGTCTGGCAGCATGAGGCATATGATCACATTGTACGCAATCTCCGAGAACGAGACGCTGTTCAGAAGTATATCCTGCACCATCATACCAGTGTGAAAAGCAGGAGGGGGGCATAGTGGTGCGGGACGTCCCGGACCGCGAGTAAAGCGAGGCCAGCCCTCGGTCCCGGAGGTCCC
>JAGLDW010000422.1 GCA_023145395.1 Lentisphaeria bacterium
CCGGCGAGACGGACTGGACGCGATTCACGGTCCGCGCCCAAGCACCTCCGAACGCCGGTTTCTCTCGGATTGATTTTGGCTTCAAGGGCATTGGCAGCGTCTGGATCGACGATCTCTCGCTGACCGTGGGAAAAATGCTACCCCCACGCGTCGAAATGCAGGCGAGCACTCCCGAACCAGCGGGTCCGCATCATCCCTTTGTCCGAGTGGGCAAGACAACCGCAAAACCCAAACTGGATGGACTCTGCGACGAATCCATGTGGGCGAATGCGCTGGCGCTGGGTCCCTTCGTGAACCTAGCTGGCACTGCGTTTCCCGAGGAGCAGACCAGCGTCCGGGTGTTGTGGGGCGAGGACGCCCTCTACATTGCGGTGGAGTGTCGCGAGGCGTTGCTTGATCCCGTGCTGCAGCGGACCCACGAGGTCAAATCCGACATCACCGAAGCCGACGGCAACGTGTTCCGGGATGACTGCGTGGAGCTGTTTGTGCAGACCGATGCCGCCGCCAAACGCTACTATCATCTCGCTCTCAACCCCCGAGGCACATTGTACGACGCGAGCTGTCGCGACGGTGTGTTCGACAAGGCGTGGCAGTCTGGCGCAACCGTTGCCACCCACACGGGGATCAAGGCCTGGACTGCGGAAATGGCTATTCCTTTCGCCTCGCTTGGAGCCATTCCCATCCTCGACACGCAGTGGCGCTTCAACGCCGGACGGCATCGGGCTCCAAACCAGGAGCACTCCTGCTGGGCGCCGACGGGCACTGGCTTTCACAATCCGGATGCCTTTGGCACACTTGCATTTGGTGACCAGGTTCCCGGTCTGCTCCAGGCGGATCTGCCGAGCTTCGAGGAAGGCAGTCGGAAGTGGAAAGTTGCATTTCAGGGGCAGGCAGGCACCATTGGCACTGTGCTGACCCGGTACGAACGTGGGCCATGGACGTCGTTCGCCAGCGACCTCGCGCCTTCGCCCGAGGCGTTCGCGCCGACGGCCATGCCCTATCTTCTCAGCCGCCGCAACCGCTGCATCAAGCTGGATGTCCCCAGAGAGAAGTGGGACAAGACGGTGTGCTTTCGCACCGATCGACTCCCCGTGAAGGCGGGGGCGCTTTATCGCTTCTCGGCCATGGTCAAGACCGAGGACCTGACCAAGGGGGGACGCCCGCTGATCTTCTCGATCAGCTCCTATGACGCCGAGGGCACGGCGCTCAAGAGCTACGAACTCGTCGCCGCATTCCCACAGGGAACGACGGACTGGCAACCAGTGACCGGGAAGTGGCAAGCGCCACCCGCTGCCGAGGGAATTCTGTTCTGGGTGGTGAAGTGGAGCAAGTCGGGCGTGACTGGCACGGCCTGGGTGGACGACATGCAGCTTTGCGAAGTCGGGCAGATGACCAATGTGATCGCCAACGGTGGAGTCGATGCGGATGGCGACGGGAAAGTGGGCGGCTGGCCCGTTCTCGGCGGCTCCTTTGCCGATGGCTACCCCCGTGGGCAGACCGCCACCGTGGCTTGCCGTTTGACTGCGTCCGACGGCACACTCCTCTACAACTCGGCCGCCATCTCCGGCGAACTGACGAAGGAAGTCACCGCCATCGGCACCAGCTTGCTGCTGATTCCGGGCATGAAGGATGCGGACAACCTCCACCGGATCAAGGAGCTTCATGTCAACGAGGGTGGGTACCTGTATCTGCCGTTGGTATTGCGGAGTTCGCTGATTGACACTCTCGATGGCGCTGATGTCGTGCTGGAGGTGCCGGCGTGGCTTCGCCTGGTCTCTCCCGCGCCGCATGCTCAGGTGGTCGAACGCGAGCGGGTGTTCCAGAAGGACGTGCCCCTCACCCGCTACCGCCTGCGGTTTGGGAAGGCGGCGTTGACCCCGGCGGAATCGGACCGGCACACGACGCGGATCAACTCTCTGGTATTCGCCTGCGGCGCCGTCCCACCCAGCCAGACAAACACTGTAATCACCCTCCATGGCGAGGTGACGGGCACTGTCGAGGAGTCCAACGAAATCCCTCTCCAGGTACACCCTCCGCTTCAATGGAAACGACCGGAAGTCGCTTTGATCAAACACTGGGCATGCGGCTCCTTCTATCGCGCGTTCCGCAGGCTCAACCCCACCGAACAGGACGTGATTGCCCAAACCTGGCGCCAGGCGGGATTCAACCGGAGCGGCAGTATTCTGGACGAGGATCTTCGCCAGCGCTGCGGCTTCTCCGCGCGCGGCCACATTCCGCTGATCACAGCGCCGGGCAGTGTTTTCCCCGGCGGCATGGAATACTTGGCCGAGCATCCGGAGGCCCGCGCCCTCACATTCGAGGGACAAAGCAAGGATTCGGTTTTCTGCCCCACTTACTTCCTGAGCGAGGAGAATGGGCATCTGGTGGAGGTCCGCGAATGGCTGACCAAGGAGGCCAAGCACTATCCCCACCTCGATTGGGACTACGAAGTGCCCGTGCTGCGCGATGGCTCGCTCTGCGTCTGCGAGCGCTGCCTGAAACGCTTCCGGGCGTATGCGAATCTGGCCGACGACATTGAAGTCAGTCGCACCAATATCCGCAAGACCTTCCGAGCGCAGTGGGTCGATTTCCGCTGTCGTGAAAATGCCCGGATCGCCGAATTCTTCCGTGCGGTCATCAAGAAGGCCAACCCCGACTGCCTGTTCAGCATCTACTCTGGCTACCAAGGCACGACAGACGAGCGGTATGGGGTCGATTGGCGGCACATGGCGAAGCCGGCGGATCTGGTGTGGGCCGGCTACGGGCGTCCGGTGAAGAGCATTGCCGACACGCATGCGGCCATTGACGGGCGGCCTTTCATCGCGGGCACGCTGGCCTGGTACGGCTCCCGTCCCTGGGACAATGGGGTGGCGCAGGTGGCGTTCCTCCGGCGCCTTTCCGATGGTGGGTCCGGGATCATGGCCTACTTCAACTGGATCGTGGATGGACGCTTCTACCAGGCCATTTCACGCGTGGCCTCGATTGCCGCCGATTTCGAGTCCTTCTTCCGCTGGGACATCGACGACCAGGGCATCTACCACAGCCGCTATCAGCGCGACGACTCGCTCGTCCGTGTCGGCGGCGAAGGCAAGCCGGAGGACGTGACTGTCTTGGTGCATGGGACCGACCGCCTGATCTTCATCTTCAACGAGGGCAAGACCGAGCGCACATTCGAGATCGAGCATCTTCGCTGGGTGGAAGGCATGGCTTGTTTGGACGCGGAGACCAAGGAACGGCTGGGGCAAACCGAAAGCATGCTGATTCCGCCCCGCGAGGTCCGGACGATCCATGTTCGGGGACAACAGGATCCAGGCGCAGTCGAGATGCCCCGGGTGCTGACACCGGCCACGACGGCGGCGGTTTTTGATCCCTCCCTTGCTTGGCAAGGCCAGGGGGATCAGCCGGGAGATCAGATTTTCACCCTTGAACTGAGCACCTCCGATCTGTTCCCCGCAGCGAGCACCACCGTTTTCAAATCTGTACCCGGCACCGCGATGATGCCGCGTGATCTTGAGGCGGGACGCCGCTATTCCTGGCGCGTCCGGGCGACCGATGTCCTATCCGGAAAGACGGGTGCCTGGTCGGAGACGGCCAGTTTTCTCACCGCAGTCTTCGCGGATCGGCCCGCCGGCGTGCCTGCCTTCAGCCCCAATGGCGATGGCGTGCTGGACAGCTTCGAACTGGCTGCCTCGCTCTGTGGCGAACTGGTCTGGCAATTGCGGATCACCGACGCGGACGGGAGAATCGTCAAGAGCACCGACGGCAAGGGCCGCGAGGTGGTTGCGAATTGGGATGGCCGGGATGGAGACGGCGCCGTTGTTTCTCCGGGAATCTACACCTGCACGGTGACGCCCGTCACCCTCCCCGCGCTGGCGGCGTCCACGACGGTCGAGGTGAACATGAAGGTCGGTTTGCGGAACCCGGGGTTCGACGTCTGCCGGGGATTCATACTGACCACGCCCGCCGGGAAAACGACGATGACCAAAGACTACGCGGTCACCTGCACGGATACCTACGCCCTTCGCTTCGATGCCCTGAGCGATGGAACACGCTCCTACTGGAGCAACTACAGCGCCGGAGGATTGGGAGCGAGCATCATTCCGGTCACGCCTGGGAAAACGTACCGGTTTCACGCCCAAATCCGTAGTGCTCTCACGCAGGGCACGGCAGCCATCGGTTTTGCCTTCTTCACCAGCAATGGCCGCTGGGCCCAGGTTCCTGGAAAGCCGCCGTGGGGTGTCCCCAGCGATGATGTCACTGGCCAGGGCGACTGGGAGGAACGCCAAATCACTTTGACCGCCCCCGAGAATGCCTACGCCGCCGTGCTCTTCTTTCGGCTGGACGAAGCCAAAGGCGCCGTCTGGTTCGACGGGGTCGAGTTCGGGGAGACGCCTCCCCCCGAATAACTGCATTGTGCAGCGGCGTCTGACGGCCAACCGATTGGGAATGGGTGTTTGCTCTTCCAGCACCATCCCAAAAGCTGCAACTCGTTGATCCCAAATGTCCCACTCCTCCAGTGCTCCAGTGCTCCAGTGCTCCAGTGCTCCATGGGATCGCTGTGCTTCACATCGGTGCTCTGGATATCAGAGCAGCTCGTTGATTGGGTCGAACCACACTCGTTTGTAGAATGCGACGATCTGGAAGCCGATGTACGCCGCGAGTCCGAGATAGGCGAGCACGGGCAGTATGGTCGCCATGCGCCGCAGCGCGGTTTCGGCTTCGGCCTGGTACTGGTTGGCCACGCGTTCGGCCATCTCCTCCATGCGCCCTGTCGCCTCGCCGGTCTGAATCAGACTGGCGACGGTCTCGCTGTTGCGGTAGAGCGGCGACATGCCGTAGGCTTCGCCGAAGGTGAGACCCTCAAGGCGCACAGCCTCGGCGACCTCGCCGAAGGCACGGCGTAGCGCGGGGTTCGCGCAGGTTCCCGCCGCCGTCTCCGCCGAATCCCCCGCGCCGAGACCCGCTCGCAGACTCAGGGCATAGGCGCGGAAGAATCGCGAACCATCGAGCTTCCGCAGAATGCCTCCGATGAGCGGCACGGAAAGCAGCAGCCGACCAACGATTGCGTTGTCCCGAAGCAAAGGCATGAAAAAATACACGAGCAGAAGCAATGCCCAGGGAAGACTGACCAACGCAAGCGCAGTCAGTCCGACAGTGACCAAACTCCCCTTTTCCACGAAAAAATTGATCAACGGGATCAGCACTGCCGCGACATGATACACGAGCAGAGGGTACAGCAGGGCGGTGATCAGCTGGGTTCGGAGGTTCCGGACCAGAACATACCACTGTTCGAGGGAGTGAAAGATCCGGTCAAGCGTGCCGGTGCGCTCTCCAACACGGACCATCGCCCTCTCGAAACCGCTAAACACCGCCGGGAATGCCTCCATGGCCTCGTGCAGCGTGGCGCCGTCGTTCTCCACCATGTCGGCCATGCGTTTCGCCACGCGCCCGAAGTTGCCGGGATGATGCTGGCGAAGCGCCCGGATCCGGTTCACCCCCGCTTCTTCCAGGGTCGCTAGGGCGTTGTAGAACTGGATGCGTTTTTTCATGGAACAAGTACCCCCAAGGCGCCAGTGTTGCCCACATTGATCCCTACTCTACAGATACGCGTCCCTAGCTTCAAGGCGAACGAGGCAGTGGTTCGGCGCGGCCCGCGCCGAGATGTCCTGCCGCTATGGAGCTCTTACGGGACGAGCCGTCCCGAACCACTGATTAGCCGTCGAGTGCACATGGCTGGCCGGATGTTTGCGCCAGCGTTGCGGTCCGCATGCTGGCAGTGTATTGTCCCGAGCTTGGGAGGGAGCGTGACTATGCTCCTTTTTTTTTGCTGTGGAGAGGTGGGCCAGCAGCCATGGTTCGCATCCTGTCCGAAAGGGTTCAGAGATGAAGCTTGTCCTCGCGCCTGACTCCTTCAAAGGAAACATGCGCAGCATCGAAGTCTGCCAGATTTTGGAGGCGGCTTTCGCCGCTGTGCTTCCCGATTTGGAAATCATCGCCATTCCCATGGCCGATGGGGGCGAGGGCACCACGGAGGCGCTGGTGGCGGCTATGAGTGGTGCTCTGCGCTCGATCCGGGTCCACGGGCCGTTGGGCGAAATGGTGGATGCATCCTACGCACTGGTTGATGGGGGGCGATTGGCGGTGATGGAAATGGCGGCCGCCAGCGGCATGGAGCTGCTCGCCAGCAGCCAGCTCGACCCCATGCGCACCAGCACATACGGCACAGGCGAGATGATCCGGGACTGCCTTGGGCAGGGCACTCGCGATATCGTCCTCGGCATTGGCGGCAGCGCCACGGTCGATGGCGGTGTGGGCATGGCCCAGGCGCTGGGCTTCCGCTTCCTGGATGCGGATGGGCGGGAGCTTGGGCAAGGAGGCAGCGTGCTGTCACGAATTGCCCGAATCGATGCGAATGCGGCCGAGCCCCGTCTGGCCGAATGCACGGTCCGCGTGGCCTGCGATGTGACCAATCCCCTCACGGGCGCCGACGGCGCCGCACGCGTGTTTGGCCCGCAGAAGGGGGCGACTCCCGAGATGGTGGAAGACCTGGAGTCCGGACTGGCCAACCTGCAGCGAGTGTGGGAGCGGCAAGGCATGCTCGAAAAAGGGGTGCCCGGCGATGGCGCCGCAGGGGGACTCGGCGCGGGACTGCGGGCATTCTGCGGCGCGCGCCTCGAGTCCGGCGCACGTCTGGTCGCCGATGTGGTCGGGCTTCGGGCCCACCTGAAGGGCGCGGATATTCTGGTGACGGGCGAGGGGTGCACCGACGGCCAGACGGCGGCGGGAAAGCTCTGCGCCGTGCTTGCGGACATCGCACGCGAAGAAGGCGTCCGTTCCCTGCTTATCTCCGGCGCATTGCGTGGCGATCTCGCGGCGCTGAATGAGCGTTTCGACTATGCGTTGGCCACATCGGTCGGCGAATGCGACTTGGAAGCCGCCATTCGCAACGGGCGGAATGCTCTGCGCTTCACCGCCACCAACGCCGCTCGGCTACTCGCCGCATGCGAAGAGCTTTCTGTGCCAACTTAAGGGTCGGCACGGAAATAACGTACCATTTTGGCGAGAGCG
>JAGLDW010000423.1 GCA_023145395.1 Lentisphaeria bacterium
GGCAAACGCCTTTGCGAAATCCGCCGCACCGCGCTCGATCTTCTCGGCCGCGAACGCTTTCTGAATGACCGGGAGGCGGGCGGACGCGGCGGCGGCGACTGCCGACGGGCGGAGCACGGTGTCGCCGAGTGTTGCGTCATCAGCTGGCTCAAGCAGGAAGAAGGCGAAGCGTTGCGCGCCAACGTGCACCTGGACTCCGTCGCGGAGCGTACGCCCGGAAAGCGTGGCGGCACCGTCCTCCGCGCCGTAGACGCGATGATTCAAAGGTTCGCGAAGCAGGTAGCGCCCCCGCCGCTTCACATCGCCGAAGGAGAGCGTGACAAAACACTCGCCGCGCTGCCAGTAGTTGGCCACGGCCACCAGTCTGCGATCGCCAAGCCGATACTCCCAGCTCTGCAGCATCGAGGCATCCGCCCACTTCTTTGCGTCAATGCCGCCGCAGGGCGCCTTGAGAAAGCGCGGCGAAGGCGCGGGGTAGGGCGTGACCGGTGTGATCTCGTGCCCGCGAGCCGCCACGCCGTCGAGCGTGAAGTTCTCGAAGGCGGCGATTGCGGTGTTCGCATCCGCCAGCGCCTTCCAATAGCGTGCGTCATAGCCCTTTGGGAAGGCGTAGACCAACTGGCCGTCGTACTCGTTGATGAAATAGGTGAGGATGTCCACGGCCATGGATTCGGGCTCGGTGGTCCAGAGATTTCCCTGCAGGCCGTGGGGAAAGCCAAGCAGGCGGGGCCGCTTGTCCGCAGGGATTTCGGCCCGGACATAGTCCACCGAGTCGCGTGTCAGACAGTGTGTGGAGAGGTTGTATCCGCGCACGTAGTTGTACGGCCTCATGACCGTCTGCCAGGGATAGGGTCCCCAGGCGTTGAGCAGGGGAATCTTGTCCGCGTAGGCCATGGTGGCGTACTGGCGCAGCGAGGCGGAGCCCTTCCATAGCTGGGTGATGGACTTGATGTGGACTTCGGGTGCGAAGTGTGCGTCGCGCCCGATCTCGCGTCCCAGGGCGTTGACCGTCTGCTCGATGATCGCCACAAGCTGCGCATTCTGCCAGCCGCGGAAGTCGATCCACAGGTCACGATGCTTCTCCACGACCTGTTCGGGCCAGATGGCGGCGAGCTTTTCCGGGTCGATCTTGGCGTATGTTGCGAAGTCCGCACGGCAGCGGTCGCAGAAACAGCCCTTGAAGTCGAACATGAAGGGCTCCCAGTTGCAGAGGAAGTGGTCCGTCTCACGATCCTCCACCAGGATTTTGCGCAAGGGCGCCCGGAGATGTTCGTCGAAGTAGGGTTGCTCGCGCTGGTAGATGACGGC
>JAGLDW010000424.1 GCA_023145395.1 Lentisphaeria bacterium
CGCTTAACTCCGATTATAAAAGTGAAGCTCATGACAGTATAGCTCTTATTCTTAGCTCACTGAAAAAATATGATGATGCTCTCACTGAATATGACAAGTTGCTTGCCATGAGAAAAATTAGTCCCTACTGGGCAGTACGTGGTCGCTGTAATAGAGCTAATCTTTTAGTAAAGATGGAAAAAAAAGAAGAAGCTGTCAAATGTTATAAGCAAGCTCTCGCAGTTAAGGGCTATAGTGGTTGGGTTAAAAAGTATTGTATAGCTCAACTCAAAAAATGTGAGCCTAAATAATACCTAAATTTGTTCTACTATAGGCAATGTCATTAAGTTAGGGTTGGCGTCGGTGTTGGCAAGAGCGTCGGCTCAGAAGTTTCCGGCTACAATGTGCATCTCGACGGCATCGCGGGAACCTACAGGGCGCCGGTTCCCGACTTCCTTTCTGAAATCCACTCGCGGAGTGGTTTTCCGCCCCAATTCGGGCACGGCGGAACCTCCGCGTCCCGAGCGGTTTCTGCGAGTCCTGGAATGTGCCGGGTGGCGCGGGGGCGTTTTGGGTCAGTCCTTGACGTACGACTTGTCGTCCTTGAGTTCAGCGCCGGTGGCGGCCACTGGGACCATTGGGTCCGACTCGAACTGCCCCCCGCCTCCCTGTTCGCGTTGATGAACTCCGAACACGGGAGTACTGTGCAACAGTGTTGAAAAGCATGATGAAACTGGGAGAGATGGCAGATGGCGATACCTGATTGTCCCCGCATCATCTTCAACGACGATACCTGTAGCCTGCGGCTGATTGAGCCACCACATTCCCCGGCGCAGATTGAGAATGCCTACACGTATCTCAAGGACACTCAGGTCGATTGGGTGCTGTGGTGCATGTCCACCGGGGATATCGCCTACTCCTATTACTCCAGGATTGCCGAGAACGCCTACGATTTGAGCCATCTCACCCCCCCCGCCGAGGGTGTTTATGGGAAGACTCCGGAGCGCAATCTTCTGCTCAGCCTGCACCAGCAGGGCATTGACTACCTCCCCCTGCTAATCAACGAATTTCACCGGCGAGACAAGGGTTTCTTCGCCAGTTTCCGGATGAATGACTGCCACCAGAAGTCCGACCCGGAGGGCTTTCTAGCCGGAAAATTCTGGCAGGAAAACCAGCACATGCGACTGTGGGATGTGCTTGACGGGGCGAGCTACTACAACGCGGCACTGGATTACTCGTTCAAGGAAGTCCGCGACCGACGCTTTGGAGTCATCAAGGAGGTCGTCGAGCGCTATGATGTTGACGGCGTCGAGATCGACTTCAAGCGCAATGATTTCACTTTCCCAAAAGGCACGGGATGGCAGCGCCGGGGAGTGCTGACCTCCTTCTATGGGCGAGTGCGGCGCTTGCTCGACCGGGTCGGCAAGAAGCGTGGCAGGCGTCTGCGTCTCATCACTCGAGTGCCTGTCTATGAAAAGCGCCTCCGGGAGTGCGGCATGGATGTCGCGCAGTGGCTCAAGCGCAGGCTCATTGATGTCCTGGTGATGAGCGATCACGCGTGCGACTTCAACTTGGAGTTCACGAAGTACAGGGACTTGGCCCACCAGCATGGCGTACTTTTCTACAACTCGCTCGAATACGGGATGCGCCTGAATACGTCATGCGACACGTGGTTGCCCCGCTATGTCAAGAGGCCCCTCCATTCCGCGCACACCCTTGATCCACCCGAGCAGTTGATCCGGCGCAACCGTGCCTATGCCCAGAACTCCCTGGCCCAAGGTTGCGATGGGATCTACATGTTCAACTACCCCTGCGCACTCTTCGAGCAGAAACCCTCGCAGACCGACTTTGGGCGACTGACTCGGGGGCTGCTCGGCGAACTGGGTAGCCAGGAGACCCTCAGGGGCAGGCGCAAGGAGTATGTCTACTGGGGGAAACTCCCGATCTGGGTCGAGACTCTCCGCCCAGCGGAGTTCTACCAGACGATTGACTTCAAACTCCATGATCCCGATGTCGGAGGCCCGGCTCCCGTGGCGTATCTGAGCTGGCGCCAGATCGCTGAAGTGAATCCCCACGCCTCGGTGCCGTATGAACAGTCGCCGTGGGTGCCCAAAGGGCATATGCAGGTCTATCTGAATGAACGCCTGCTCGACGAGGAGGATTTCAGAAAGGAACGACAACCCGCCGGAGAGATCCCGTCGCAGTTTGTCATTGGCGAGCACGAATTGGTCACCGTCGAAGTCGATTCGGGGTGGTTGACGAACGGGGCAAACCGCATTTCCTTTTCCGTGCCGACATTTCCCCGGAATGATGATCCCTACATCTTCATCTACGAGTTCACCGTCGTGATTCCAGGCTCGTTGGAGTAGGCGGGTGGCAGGTACTGTGTGCTGCAAAAAACCATGTCCTAATCAGAGGTTGAGGATCCCCACTATGTGGAGTCGTACCATGACCACGCTGTGTGCCTTTGGCGTTGCCTCTTCCATTGCAGCTGCGCCGAGAGTTCTGCGGACGGTGCTTGATTTCCGTGAGGGAGGGATCGCGCAGACGGCTGTTTTCACTGGCGGCGTCACGGGCCGGGATCATCCAGACCACGCCAATGGCAAGGGGGCGCTCGAGGTGACCGTCGCACCCTTTGCTGAACATGGAAACCGCTGGCCCATCGTCCGTTTCGGACCGAATATCCTTGGCGGTCGCGGTGACTTCGGTAACGCATCGACCCTCTGCCTGGTGGTCGAAAATGTCAGCGAAGGGCTTTCGACAATCCATGTCAACATGACCAGCGATCCGTATAACGATCACGGGCGCAACGTCGAAGGAGAAGGGTTTGCCATTCCGGGTGGGACGATCATGGAATGCCGGCTCTCAACCTTCATGTTCCGCAAGTCCAACAACGATCCCTCGAAAATACAGGTCATGGATATCTTCTTTCCGCCGCGTGCAACCACGTGTAGATACCGGATCCATGAGATTCGTCTTGAGCACGATCCCTCGGTGGGCAGTCCGGCGGAGGCGCTGGCCGCGGATGCCGCAGAGGCAGGCGAGCAACTCGCGTCGCTGGATCGACTGGTGGACTGGGATGCTATCCCCAAGGCGTCTCGGGAAGCGCTCCGCGCCGAGATTCCCGGGATGACGCGTACGGTCCAGGGCGTGCTCACGACTGCCCGCGAGGGGGTCGCCCAGGGCCTGGACGGACGCTGGCGCGCAAACCGCACGACGCTCGACACACTGCTGGCCGGGCTAGGCCGGTTTCTGCTGGCATCAAAGGGCGAATTCTTTGTCTGGGAACGCTCGCCCTATACCTACCCATTGCGCGACGAGATGCCGCGCCTCGATGCCAAGGAGTGCACCGAAATATCCCTGCGGATAGCCGGGAACGAATATCAGACTGCTGCCTTCATGGTGTCGGCGGGAGACCACGATGTCTCTCTGGATATAGCCGTCCATGCCGGGAACGATGGGCTGAGTGCCGCCATCGATCTGCGCAGCGGAATGTTCTTCAAGGCCATCAATCAGCAGGAGTACGCCGATCCGCTGGAGCCGCTGATCGGACCGCTGATGGTTCCCGCCGGCGAGAGCCGCGACGTGTGGCTGCGGGTTGACAACCGCTCCAGAGACATTCCCGCAGGGACGTATCGTTTCTCCATCGAGTTGCGGAGTCCGCTCGGAGGAGCAAGCCATAGCATAGCGGGAACGCTGACGGTCCACCCGTTCCGGCTGCCATCCTACGACAGTCTGCGCAACAATTCGTACGCACAGTTTGTCAACTCGGAGATCGGCGGTCCCATGCTGGAAGAGGGTGTCCGGCACATGAAACCATACGGGGTGAACACCGTGTCGCTCCACTACACCCAGATCCCCACCGAAGGGACCCTCACTCCCGACGGACAACACATCAAGGACCTCGATCTGAGCAGGACGAAAGCCTTCGCCAGCCGGGTCGAGAAAGCCTGGAATGACGCCCCGGGGAAGGACACGCTGCATTGGGTCGTGTTCACCAGCGGCTTGCCGCAAAAGCTGTTCGCCACGAACGGAGCTCCCGAATTTCTCTCCCCGCGATGGGAAGTGCTCTACGGGGAGTGGTTGAAGCGACTCGGCGCTGCCCTTGGCGAATGTGGTATCGGGCACGAACGCTGGCACCTCGTGCTCGCAGACGAATCCAGCGAAGCACAGTTGGCCGCCTACGAAATCCCCCTTGCCGAGGCGGCAAAGCGCCAGTGCCCCAAAGTTCGCATCAGCTGCAACACAAGCATCCAGATCAACGACCCCGAGCTGACACGCAAGCTCTTCGCCCTGATGGACACCTTCCAGCCGTGTCTCGATGCGATTGCCTGGAATCCCGCCTTGCTGCCATGGCTCAAGACCAGTGGCAAGCCGCTGTGGACCTATCGCTGTGCGGGGCAGGCGGGCACGGACAAGAATCTCTACGACTACTACCGGGTTAGTCCATGGAAGGGATTTGACCACGGTCTTGTGGGCACCGGCGTGTGGACCTACTCCTCTCAGGGCATCAGCCCCTGGAGCAAGGACAAACGGGCAACCAACTACAACCTGGTCTACAAGCACCCCACAAAGAACATCATCGTCCATTCACGGCGCTACGAGTTCTTTCGGGAAGGCGCAGACGATGTACGCTATCTGACAGCTCTCCGTCAGGCCGCCGCACGCCATGGGGACAACACGCTGGCGGCCGCCGAGAAACTGGCTTCCGACGCTGTGGCGGATGTCATATCCCACGCGGGGGATTCGCGCGTCGCCGCGCGTTGGCGCCAAATCGTCGCAGAGCGGATCATTGACCTGCAGTCGGTGGCAAACGCCCCCTGAAAAAGGGAAGCCTGCTTGAGCTTTTGTCCTTGCCTCGGCCTGCCTCGGCCCAAAACAAAACTCGAAATGTGAGTGCTTCACAATTCTACTGAGCTCTGGGGCGCATGAAGTTCACTCCAGCGAAAACAGGTCGCCCACTTGAGCCGGGCGTTGTATGCGGCCGTGGACGACGAAATCATGTTCGGGGTTCCGCCGCAGAGCGGTCACGGTGCGTGAGATCGCAATACTGGCGCACTTTTGAGACGGGTGTTCCGGGAGTGACCGGACTGCCGAGGCTCATGACGAAACGACTCGCGTTGCTCTGCCCAGCCGCGACTTGGCGGTTGATCTCGGTAGCGAGTTCGCCTTCGGCGGCATCCTGAAGTACTCCAATGGAATCAAGATTGCCAAGCACCACGCATCTCCCTGCCACCTTGTCCATGATCGTCTCAATGTCGGTGTCGAATCCCTTTTTGCTCTCCTCGAAAGAAAGTGCGTCCGCACCCACATCGAGAATGCTTTCCCACTTCCCCGCCGGGTTGCCACAGTAGTAGTAGATGCTTTTCATGCCGGTGGCCCGAATGGTCGAGACGAGTTCGGCGAGGGGAGGGACGTTCAACTGGGCGAAGCAGTCGGGACTGAGCATGTCGGTCATGCATTCCTCAAGCCAGATTCCCTGTGCCCCCAACGCGCGGGCTCTGCGAACGGCAACCTTGGCACGCTGTAGAAAACGTCCGCATGCGTGGCTGACCAAATCCGGCTGGAGCACGCATTTGGTCATGACATCCTCAAACTGCCAGGAGCTGAAGCAATGCCACAGCGGGGATGTCACGTGGAGGATCGGGAACAGATCGCGCCCCACATCCGCGAGCAGTGCATCCGCCAAATCGGCCGAGCCATCGGCCCGAATGGCTTCGGAATCGATTTCGGCCAGCAGGGGTAGTGTTGCGTCAAGCTCTGCGGTGGTCGCGGGCATCATGGGTTTGGAATGCGAATATCCTTCGGTGCTGCCACGCTCGTATTGCACTTGTCCAGAGACCGAGGGCGGTTCAAGCCGACGTTCCGTACCAGCACTCGCATCCACTAGAAACACACCATCGGTCCGCTCGGCAATCGACAGCGATTTGCGCTGTTCGCGCGGATACCACGACGGCAGGCGAAACCAGTCGTGCCCCGTCGTCCGCTGCACATCCCGGCGCCAGGCCAGCTGGTGCTCGAGCACAGGCGAATCCCGATACCACCACGGACAGTCGGTCAGCGCCTCCCAATGGTCGCGAATGTACAGAGTCTCGTAGCAGATGACGGCAGCCATTTCGGCACTGCCAGTCGCTGAAAATGCTGCTTCGATCTTTTCTCTGCCGGTCATGATTCATCGCTCTGTTGCGTGTGTAGCCACAGTGCTGCCGTTTGCCATGTTCCGACGGGAAGATGGCGCAGCTCCAGCCGAGGTGCAAACGGCGAGTATCGGATCAGCGTGCGTCCATGCTGACGTGGACCGGAACAACATAGGCGTCTCCGGGGTTGACGAGGAATTCGTGGCCGGCCTTGTAGTCGGTCCTATCCTTGAACCGCCGGACGAGCGTCATGTCTCCAGTGGAGATGCCCGCTTCCGTGACTCGCTTGATCTCGTAGCTTGTGTCCAGAGACAGGTTGTTTTCGAACAGGATCGTCTGGCCTACGAGTGCCGATTCTCGCGGTAGCGGCGGGTTCAGCTGCACGGTGTTATTCGCTGGATCGTCGGCATTGACGGCGACGACTGTTCCACGGTAGGCCGCCTTTGGGGTGGTCAGCCTATAGCTGCCGCACTCGAGGCGGGTTCCCATGCTCATGCGCATGCAAACCACCCGTCCTCCAACGCGGCGAACCATGCCGAAGACGCCAACGAATGCGATATCGCTCTCGACGTGGACGGCTGTGGGTTCCCTGCAACTGATCAGGACGTCGCTGGTTCCGTCGATCAGCTCTACTTCAATGGCAACAACGTCATTTTTGTCCGCTGCATGCTCGACCCCCAACCGTCGCACCCGTCTGATAAAAGGCGTTGTCTCGTATGGCTCCAGAACAGTGGCGAACTGGCTTCGCATGTTGTCCCCGAGTCGGCTCTGGATCAGCTTGCGCAGACTCTTGGGATTGCCCGCCTTGTTTGGCGGTGGCTGGCCGCTGGCAAGGGCGACCTCATCACAGGCGGTGAGCGCGTGCAACCTCAAATGCGGCTCCGATCCCTTCTTGATACGGCCGCGACGGTCCTCGCCTTTCCAGTCAACCGTGTAGGGGACACTGACGGCCCCCGAGCTGCGCTCCACGTCCCAGAGGTAGCTGAAACCGCTGTTGTAGAGGAACGGGTCACGCTTGCCATTCGTGTTGACCCGGTCCGGCTCAATATCGGGCCCTGCAAACGTGCCGGTCGGCTGGGGCAGCATCTCTATGCCTTCCATGTGCGCGGTCTGGGCAGGACCTTGGTACAGCAGGCGATGGTTGGTGCCGCCACGCGCTCTGAATATGTCCAGGACATAGCTATTGTCCGGGGACACGTCGATCAACGCCACCGTGCGCCGATAGACCGTGCAAACGCGATAGGCGCCGGGCGACGTCACATCGAGCACCCGCAATGGTGCGATGTCCGCAAAGAGTTTGATCTTGCCGCCGGGACTGTATTCCTGCATCGCGTCGCCGACGAGTAGTGTGTTGTGACTGATCGTGTTGGCGGTCCAGGCACGTTGTTTGGGCCGTCCTTCGCAGTATTCCGGATAGCCTAGGTCCGGCAGCATGCTGATATTGCAGGCATAGAGGCCAAGGTTGAGGTTGTCCCGGTGTGAATGGCCGAGATGATGGCCGTAATGCATCCAAATGGCGCGGCCGTGCGCTGGATCATCGCCACCAGTCTGCAGCACCCCCTGCCCGTAACGCCCCATGTGCGTGGAACGCAGGCGAAACGTATGCTTGGCACCAATCGCGGCAACGGTGGCGGCGAGCTCTTCGGGAGCGGGGTCGAAAATGGATTCGGATGTCCGCAATCGCTGCATGTTCCCCTCCGCGTAGTGGTGGGCCAATCCCGCCAGGCGTTCGTCGCGATACAGCGTGTAGCCGCGCAGGAAAATGTCTGCGCTTCCGGCCCTGATCCAACGACCGGTGCTGCCGCTGTCCCCAGTCATGGGCATGGCTGCGTCAAGGCAGTTCAGGCGGGCCTGCACCAGGAAGCACTGCTTGAGCTTCGGGAACTCCCGCAGCATGTCATGCGCGGTGTAATCCGGGTAGCGTGCCAGCAACTCAGCCACGCGGACAAGCCCTCTCACCCAGATAAGACCGTAGCCGCCGACCTCTCCGCCCATGCCGTCTCGATCGAATCCTTCCGTGAGGATCCAGGGAATGGAATCATGCTTTTTGGTGAAATCGCCCGGGTAGCGTGGATCGAAGAGCCAGTCCAGCCACTGGGCGGTCAGCACAGGCCGGTCAAGCGCAATGGCTGCGGTTACAACGGTCATCTGGTGCATGCCTGTGTTGCCGTAGATATCGCCCTCGCGCGTGCCTTTGAGGATCTCGAGAAGAAGGTGGTCCTCGATGTGACGGCACACATCGGCAATCGATTGCCGGGGTGTGAGCTTGTGCGTCGTGGCCATGGCAGCACAAAAGCGTGCCAATTCGGCGTCGCCCTGGATGCCATCATAGATGAAATCGTAGACCTGGGCCATTATCGTAGCCAGACCAGTTTCCCAGATGCGCCCCTCGACCCGTCCGCGCTTGCTGCTCCCATCGGAGTGCTTAAACCCTGCCTTTGCCAGCGGGTTCCAGTACATGTCCGGATACACATCGGCAATGCGGTCGAGCAGGATAGCG
>JAGLDW010000425.1 GCA_023145395.1 Lentisphaeria bacterium
TTCAGGCCGTCGGGCGAGCTGCTAGCAAAGTGTGTAACACAAACATGGCGACTGCCACGGAAATTTCTACTGTAGACCGCAGGAAACGAGACTCACGTTGTCGATCAGGACCGCGCCCGTGGCGTGGTGAAGCTGCAGTGAAACCATCGAAGGGACAGCGCCAGCAGGGATATCGATCATGAAATCGCGGCGGATCCACCGACCGCCCGTACTCGTCAACATGGATTCTCTCTGCCCCTTATTTCGCCCTCCCTTGCCGTTGGGACGAATATGGACGTAGCTGTTGAAACTTCCCATCCCTCCGCAAGGCGCGAGTCTGCGGGACGGCACACATACATCGTACGAAAGACAGTAGAGACCCGGCGCCGAAAGCTGCTTCAGAGGGTGGGTCCATTTCAGCACACGTTCCACCATCATCTCCTTGTCTTGGGAGAGCAACTGAATGCAGTGGGCACCACCACGGCCCCGTGCGAGTCGTTGCACTGTCTCGGGGGGTAGCGGTTCGCGCCGGTTGCTTGTCAGAACCCAAGGTCCATTCTCCTCGTTCTCGAAACCTCCAGTCTTCAGGAGATTCACAGCGTCAGCACGCACGCGCCGGTCGAAAAGCAATGCCGCACCGTCTCGAAGGTAGTAGTTTGCCCCACCGGTCTTCACTGCGGCGAACCACGGGCCGCCCTCCGCCCCGTTGCTGCGCAGACCCAGGTTAAATCGCACATGCTGCAGGTCACTCACATCCACGCCCAGAGCGGCAAGAGGCACACGCAACTCGCAGGACCACACACCATCCGCAAGAATCCTAGCCGCATAGGTGACCGCCACGCCAAACCTCGCCGAACTCTCGGCATCCGCCCCACCGTCGGTCACGCTCTCGAGCCTGCCAGAGGGATAGCCGTGCAGGACGAAAACAGCACCTGTCCTGCGTCGGCTATACGTGGCGAAATCAAACTCCACTCCTCCCGTTCCACCGGGCCCCCAACGCCCTCCCTCATGCAGCAATGGATCCCCCTTCGACGTAATCCGGACCGCCAGACTCAACGCCTTTCCGTCAAACAACGCATATCCCTCCCCCCCGAGAGCGAAATCCTCCGAATTCTTGAGTAGGGACTCCAGAGGGATGGCGCGCGACCTCGACCAACCGGGCCACTCTCCGTCTTCGACCAATCCGTCGATCACAGGTGCAGGCTCATGGAAGAAGGCACGAATCCGAGCTCGGGCGACCGGCTCGCGAATCGGAGAGTTCTCGTACGCATACTTCGGGGACGAATCTACAATGCGTGCAGACGCGAGATCGGGCTTCGAGAACTCGGCATGGGCGTCTGCCAACCCCGAGATATGCGACACGTCTGGAACCACAGCCCGGCCCCACCCCTTGGCAGCGAAAACGACCTGACCTCTGAACAACTCGGCAACAGGCTGGCTTTGCCACCAGTCCGCTGGCGTGAATGGAAGGCTCTCAACCGCCTTCCCGTCATGCAACACCCGTATTTCGACAGGCTCTAGAATCGGCAAATCGAGCCGAATGTGCAGGAGGCCTCCTGTCCGGGCGAGCCAGATTCCGTTGTGATGACCAGGGAGCCAATGGTCGCCCCCGAACTCGTACGCGCCAATGTCGGGCGCCTTGCCCGCATAGGGGGCAGTGATCCCCTTGAGCACCCGTCCCGCGTCCACCAGAGGGGAATCCTCACGGGGCCGGAAATCGAATGCCCCGGGATCGACGAGTTTCGGGGCGTTCGCAGTGTAGTTGTTCGAACAGTCTCCGGGGAGGGGCGGCTGTGCACCACGCGGTCTCGACGCAAGCACCTTCCCAAAATTGTTCACGAGAAAACTGTCCTCATTCTGCTTCTCGTACGCCTTGACGTGCTTCTGCCACCACTTGTCCGGCTCCCGCCCAGAAAGGAACATGACGTCCGCCGCGCCGTTGGCGAACATCGTGTTGTTGTAGACTCGATTTCGCCCTCCCTTGGTGATGATTCCCCAGCTTGCCACGTTCCAGACAACATTGTGATGCACACGCAAGCCGCGTGTCTTGTCATCGCCGCGAATGCCGAGAGAGTGGTGGGGGGAGAGAGAGTCGTGCACCCAGTTGTACCGGAACTCGATCCCGTCGGCCGCCGGCATGGAGGTGTAGATGAGGGACACATCCGAGCTGATAAGTCCTCCATGGTGCACGTGGTTCCGCTCGACCACTGAGAACGGACCACTACAATTCAGAATCGTGTTGCCCACATTGTAAAGCGTGTTCCTTCTAGCGACATTCCGAGCCTCGGCGACTCCCTTGGTTCCCTGGAGTCGCAGCGCAGTGTAATGCAGAGTCCCCGTCCAGTTCACATCGTGCACGATGCAGTTCTCGATCCGGTTCCGCTCGCCGCGAAGAATGACGCCGTAACTGGGGCAATGCTCGAACGAGCACGAGAGAATCGCGTTCCCCTTTCCCGTGACCAAGGTTCCCGGACAAGACTTCCGGCGGCCCTTCTCCTCCGCGCCAGGCACACCGCGGGCATACGACGGATAGAGAAGATTGCAGTGCTCCACCACGCAGTTCTCACAGTCGGTCAGGCGAAAGGAACAGCCAAAGAAGCGAAAACCCGAGATCTCCACGAATTTTAGATTTTTGCCAGTGAAGGCGTAGTCACGCTGCTTGGCGCGCACATCGGTCGGCTTGGCGCCCGAAACGATACTCAAACTCCCCTCCTCGCCCAGAAACCATTCTCCCTGTGCGTCCAGTGCTTCCCTCTTCCCCACGAGATAGTAGAAATCATCGTCCCACCAATTGCGGTTCTCCGTGTGGAACGGGTTCATCGTGATGGTGTAGGGGAGAGCATCCGATCCTGGTTCGTACCCCTCCACCGTGCGACTCCAAGACCAGAACTGGTGAGCGACATTGAGAATGGCCATCGCCCCGTTCCAGTCCACCCCCGTCTCCGCCAACTCGGGATCGCGCAGGATTCCATACTCGCTCCCGGGTCCCGCCGTGGCCCAGCCCTCGCGGGTCAGGTTTTTCCCTGGAGGACAATTGGGCCAGCGGGCCTCCGTCAGCATGGTCTCTCCGGAAAACAGCTGTTCGAGCTTCAGCGTAGTCTCCGTGGTCCACACCCCTCTCTCCTGAGAGATCCATCCTCCCTGGACAGGCTCCGTACCATCCAGAACGACAAGTTCGCCGGGAAAAGTCCGGATCCGGATGGGACGACCCTTCTCGCCCGAGGAGGAAAGAACGACCGATTCGCGATACACGCCGCCGCGCACATAGCAAGTGTCGCCTGGTCCAAGCGTGGAAACACCCTTCTGAATCGTGCGGAAGGGCGCCGCCAGCGTGCCCGCATCAGTATCACTGCCGGTCGTGCTGACAAACCACTGGGATGCGTTCAGACCGAGACTGGCAAGAACCAGAACGGCCAGCGTGCGGTGCAACATGGAACCAGTCCCTTTCTGATGCCCAGCATGCACAAGATCACGCCGCAGGATGTGTCAGCGGAACCTAGGGTTGGCACGTAAATAATTTTACATTTTGGCGAGAGCG
>JAGLDW010000426.1 GCA_023145395.1 Lentisphaeria bacterium
GCGCCGCCTCGCCCCGTAGGGCTGCATCCCTTTTGCCCCCTGATTTCGTTGCTTCACTCGGGACACACCTACAGCTGTGCCCGCTCACTCACGCCTCGTCAGGAGCCAAAATAAACAGCAGCAAAATGTGAAGTTATTTCCGCGCCGACCCCTATGAGGGCAGCTCGGTGACAATGTTCCGACACTTGGGAAATGCTGAGCAACCGTAGAACTTTCCGCGTTTGCCATGACGTTCCACCAGCGGCGCACCGCATTTTGGGCATGGCACGTCCAGTGTAACGGGCTTGCCAGCGGCGGCTCCCAGTCCCATCTCCTTCGCCACACGCTCGAACTCGGGAATCTGGTCGGCATACTTGGGAAGCACTTTCTTGAGTGCCGCAATTTGACGGTCCGACAGGGATCCCTTGGTGGCGAACTGCCCCCGGAGCGACTCCACAAACTCCCGGTCGTCATACGTGCGACGACCACGCTTCACCGGATCGGCCCAGGTGTCAACTCCGTCCGCGAGCGCAAACAGACGTTCTAACTCAGCGCGCTTCGCGGCGGCCTCCTCAGGGTCCGCAGGTGCTTCGGGCGCTGGTAGACCAAACCGCTTTGCATGCTCCTCGTAGCCGGGAATGGCCGCAATATATTTTGCCGCAAGTTTTCCGAGTGCGTTGACTTGGGCAGGGCTCAGGCGTCTGCCCGATTCGACCTGTTCCCGGAGAGACTCGTGAAAGGCCTTGTCATCATAGGTGCGACGGCCACGCTTCACTGGCTCGGCCCATTCCACATCGCGAAAAATGCCAAGAAGCGCCACCATCTCCGGGTCCGGGTCGCTGTCCGCGGCCTCCTGGCGTTCCTTTTCCTGTTTTTCATGAACATCCGTCATCTCCTCGATGACCTCCCGGATCTCGAGTTCTGTGGCCACGGCATCCAATCCGGGAAGCTGGGCCGCGTAGCGCACGGCCAGCAAGAGAAGTGCTTTCCACTGGCGCTCAGTCAGCACCTTGCCCTTTTCGTCAATCTGCTCTAGCAGAGATGCGTGGAACTTGCTGTCATCGTATGTTCGGCGACCCCGTTTGACAGGGGGTGCCCACTCGACAGTGTCCGGAAACACCGCCAGCAATTTGCGGACGCTCTCCGTGTCCGGAATCGCGACGGTGTCACGCAGGTGGATATGCTCCTTGATCTTGTTATAGAACTCCGCGAGCATCTCGTGCCATTCCACCTGTCCCGCCTCTACTTCGTCGAGTTTGGTCTCCATGTCTCCAGTGAAGCCCACGTCGAAGAGGTCCGACATCTGCTCCAGCAGGTAGTCCATCACGGAAAAGCCCAGTTCGGTAGGCGTAAGACGCCCCCGGTCCTTTGTGACATACTCGCGAGTCTGGATCGTGTTCACCATGGATGCGTAGGTGGAGGGTCGCCCGACCCCGTTCTGCTCCAACACCTTGATCAAGGTGGCCTCGGAGTAGCGGGGGGGGGGCTTGGTGAAACACTGTGTCTTCTCAAACTCAAGCAGCGTGCAGTCAAGCCCGGGCTGAAGATTTGGCAGACGCTGCGGGGTCGGGCCATCGTCGGCCTGATCCGCCTCCTTCACATCGTAGACTGCCTGATAGCCGGGAAACAGCGTCTCGCGAGCCGTTGCCCTGAAGATATAGGCATGGGTGAGCGCCGCGCCTGCCGCCGCAATCTCGATCACATGATCCATCTGCTTGGCGGGACTCATTTGGCTTGCCACGAACCGCCGCCAGATCAGGCGGTAGATGGCCAGCTGTCTCTTGTCCAGGTACTTGGCCATTTTTTCCGGCGTGCGCGTCACATCCGTGGGGCGGATTGCCTCGTGAGCTTCCTGAGCGGCCTTGCCGGAACGGTAGGAATTGGGCTTTGGGGGAACAAAGTCCCCGCCATAGGTTGTGCCGATAAACTCGCGTGCCTGAGTGATCGCCTCTTTGGCGACATTGACAGAGTCCGTTCGCATATAGGTGATGAGACCGACAGGCCCCCCCTCGCCCACATCGAGCCCCTCGTACAATTGCTGGGCCATCATCATCGTCTGCCTTGCACCCGACCGCAACGCCGACCCCGCAGCCTGCTGGAGCGTGCTGGTCGTGAATGGAGGAGGCGCTTTCTGCTTCCGGGGCTTGCTCTCCACCTTCGACACCGCGTAGGAGGCACTCTCCAGCTCGGCCGCATAGGCATTGGCTTCATCGCCATTCTTCACATGCGGCTTCGCCCCATCGAGAAGGGCAAGCCGCGTCTGCAGCTTCGCCGCTGGGGCAGCCGTCTCGAAAAGCGCATCCAAGTTCCAGTATTCGACAGGCTCGAAGGCTGAGATCTCCCGCTCGCGCTCCACCACAAGACGCAGAGCAACGCTCTGCACGCGTCCAGCGCTCGCGCCTCGCTTCACGTTCCGCCCGACCATGGCGCTGACGGGATAGCCGATCAGGCGGTCCAGCACTCGACGCGCTTGCTGCGCGGAGACCAGATCATCCGCAATCTCGCCCGGTTCCTCGAACGAGGCCTTGATCGCGCGCTCGGTGATCTCGTGGAAACTGACGCGGTGGAACTCTCCCTTGGTCTCCTTCTCCAGCACCTCGCGGAGGTGCCAGGCAATGGCTTCTCCTTCGCGATCGGGGTCTGTCGCGAGGTAGATATGGTCCGCCGACTTGGCGGCTTTGCGCAGATCCTTCATGACCCGCTTGCCGTTGTCAGTGAGAACGTATTCGGGGTTGAAGGACGACTGTAGATCCACCCCCAGCGATCGCGTGGGAAGATCTCGCACATGCCCCATCGAGGCCAGGACGGTGATGTCCTCCCCGAGGTAGCGACTGATTGTCCGTGCCTTGGTGGGAGACTCAACGATTACCAACGACTTGCTCATTCAAACCCCTCGACAAACTGTTTCACGAACCACACCGTGTTTTTCTCGAACATGCTATCGCTTCTTGCGACAAAGTCCACCGAATGGATCCTGCTAGCCAACCATATCGTTCTGTCGTCTGACGACGCGCCTCCCCGGAAGCTGCCGCACAAGATGCCTCATCTCGAGCATCAGGAGACTGCTCAACACCTTGGATGGGGGCTCTTCAAGAGCCGTGACGATGTCGTCGATGCCCATCTCGTTTTGATCGACAAGAGCGTATATTGATTGTTCCAACTCGGGCAATTGCAAGTCGCCAGCCTCGGATTGCCCGTCGCCGCATGCTGGTTCGACGGAAGGAGCCGAGTAGGGGCGGACGCCAAGACCAGGCAGAGAAGCGAACTCCTCGAGGATATCCTCGAATCCCTCCACGAGTGCGGCGCCATCCTTGATCAGCATGTGGCAACCGCGGGACTGCGGAGAGTCCACGCGGCCCGGCACCGCGAAGACCTGGCGATTCTGCTCCAGCGCCTGGCTTGCGGTGATCAGCGAACCGGATTTGACACCGGCCTCCACCACGATCGTCCCCCGGGTCATGCCGGAGATAATTCGGTTCCGCATGGGGAACGTATGTTTATCCGGACGAGACATCATGGGGAATTCGGAAACGACGGCGCCCCGGCTGGCCGCCATGCGGCGCGCCAAATCCACATTCTCCTGCGGGTACACGCGGCCAAGCCCACTCCCAAGCACGGAGACCGTGCGACCGTCGGCCTGGAGAACGGCCTCGTGGGCTACCGTGTCGATGCCACGTGCGAGTCCCGACACGACAGGCCAGCCCGCGTACGCCGCCGCCGTCGCCAGCCTGCGCGCCATCTGCACCCCGTACTGCGTCGTGCGCCGGGAGCCGACGATCGCGACCGCGCCACGCAGAGTGGGCAGCACAGACCGGTCCCCCCGCACGTAGAGACACAATGGAGGGTCATAGATCCGCGCCAGCAGCTCGGGGTAGTCGTCATCGTCCTGTGTCAGCAACGCCACTCCTGCCTGCTCCACCATCGACATCTCTTTCTCAAGATCACAGTGCACACGCCATTGGGACACCACGTCCGCCAGGTGAGCGCCCATCCCCGGCACGCGCACCAGTTTTGACGAGGACGCCTCGAGAATGGCCTGTGGCGAACCACACGCCGTCAGCAGCTGACGAGCCCGCAACGGGCCTATCCCTGGCAACATGTTCAGCACAACCCATGCCTCGACGCGCTCCATTCCATATCCTCCTGTCGTTCCGCCGTGGACACTGTTCCGTATCACGCATCTACAGTATCTTCTATTTATTAGCATTCAAGGAAGGGTGCTGAAAAAAGGGGCGCCGCCAGACTGGGCGAGGGCCCGCTCTCCGTTTTTTACCTCTGATGGGCTTGGATGGGCGCGGATGAAGACAAAAGCCAATCCGGAATGTCTCTTCCTGTCCCCGTTTCCCCACGAGACTGACCGGTGGCGAACAACCCTCTGGGTTCTTGCATTTCGGCTATTGACAGAGTATTGGATGCATAGCGTGAGCGCACACCCTCGTGACGCTCCAAACCGTGTCCAGAAGAGCATTTTGGACGCGTTGTGTCAAACAATGTGAGACGTTGGGATTTCCCGACGGAAAAGCCTGTGGAGACGAGACGATGGCAATCCCTTTCAAGACCAATCTCGACGGAAAAGTCGCCGCGGTGACTGGCGGTGGCGGTGTTCTGTGCAGCTGCATGGCGAAGGGCCTCGCCGAATCTGGCGCAAAGGTCGTGGTCCTGGACCTCCGCAAGGAAGCGGCCGACCTCGTGGCGGCTGAGATCAAGGCGGCGGGTGGCGAGGCCATGGGCGCGGCCTGCAACGTCTTGGAGAGAGAGAGTCTCGAAGCCGCTCTCGCCGACATCAAAAGCACATACGGCCCCGTCGACATCCTGGTCAATGGCGCGGGCGGCAACCATCCGCTCGGCACGACCTCCAAAGAATATCTCTTTGCCGAGGATATCGACAAGGTGGAAGACGGGTTCAAGACGTTCTACGACCTCGATCCGAAGGGCATTGAATTCGTCTTTGGGCTCAACTTCCTGGGCACCTTGATTCCAACGCAGGTGTTCAGCAAGGACATGGCCAAATCCGGTTCGGGTGTAATCATCAACATCTCGAGCATGAACGCGTTCACGCCACTCACCAAGATACCAGCCTACAGCGCGGCCAAGGCGGCCGTCAGCAATTTCACCTCCTGGCTGTCCGTGCACATGAGCAAGGTGGGCATCCGGGTCAACGCCATCGCCCCCGGCTTCTTCCTCACGGACCAGAACCGCGCTCTGCTGACGAACGACGATGGCAGCATGACGCCCCGCGGGCAGACCATCATCTCCCACACGCCCATGAACAAGTACGGCACGCCGGAAGACTTGCTCGGCGCGCTGCTCTGGCTCGCCAGCGACGAGGGCGCCGGCTTCGTGACGGGCGCAGTCATTCCAATCGATGGAGGCTTCAACGCCTTCAGCGGAGTGTAGCGCACCGCAACCGACAGGGCGCGCGGCGCCGATAGAGAATCGCCGCGCGCTTCCCAAAACCATCCTTCACATCCCACCAGAGGTGCAACCAGTGCCCCAGAATCTTCTCATCGCCCAGTCCGGCGGGCCGTCGCCGGTCATCAACAGTTCCCTGCGAGGTGTAGTCGAAGCCGCAAAGTGCTTCCCGGACCGCATCGGCACGATCTACGCGGGATGGCACGGAATCGAGGGGGTTCTCAAGGAGGAGCTTCTCGATCTCTCAGCCCAGGACGAGGACGAGATCTCGCTGCTTCGGAACACCCCCGCCGCAGGCGCCATCGGCAGCTGCCGATACAAGGTGAAGAGCCACCAGACAGAGGACTTCGACCGCATCGTGGACATGCTCAAGGCCCACGACATCGGCTATTTCCTCTACAATGGCGGCAACGACTCGATGGACACGGCCAACAAGGTGGCCGAGATCGCCCAGGAGCGGGGTTTGGACTGCATCGGCATCGGCGTGCCCAAAACCATCGACAACGACGTGGGCGACAGCGAGCGCACTCTCATCGACCACACGCCCGGTTACGGATCGGTAGCGCGCTACTGGGCCAGCATCGTCCAGAACGCCGAGGAGGAAAACCGCGGTTCCTCTCCCAGCGATCCCGTGCTTGTGCTGCAGGCGATGGGACGGAAGATCGGCTACATCCCGGCGGCGGCTCGACTGGCCGATCCGAAGCGCGAGTTCCCCATGCTCATCTTCCTGGCGGAAACCGGGCAGACACTTGTCGAGATGTCCGAGCGAATCAACGCGATGGTCAAGGAGCGTGGGCGCTGCATCGTGGTGATCAGCGAGGGATGCGACGTGCTCGAGGAAGGCGGAGTCCGCAAGGAGGACATGATCCTGGACAGTTTTGGGCATCCGAACTTCGGAGCCAGTGGCGTGACCGTGCAGGAGGTGCTCGTTCGCTACCTCAACAGAAACGGCATCGCCGCAAAGGGTTCGGCCCGCGGCCAAGCCTATGGCACCGATCAGAGAGACACCGCGATCTACGCATCGACTGTCGATCTCGACGAAGCGTACCGCTGCGGACAACAGGCTGTTCTCCTCGCCGCCGCGGGAGAGGGTGGCTACATGTCCACGATCCTGCGCAATGACGGACTCATCTATGATGTCCGCTACGACAAGGCGCCGCTGGCTCTCGTCGCGAACTCGGAGCGCACCTTCCCCACGGAATGGGTCACCAACGACGGCACGGATGTCTCGGATGCGTTCATCGACTACGCCCGGCCGCTCATCGGCGAGGACTGGCCCAGCGTCCCCATGATCAATGGGCGCCAGCGCTTTGCACGCATCAAGCCCGTTTTCGCCGAGCGAAAACTCGCCCCCTATGTCCCCCAGGCAGACCGATAGGCAGACCCACCGCGAAAAGAGCTCTGCGGCCAGTGACGGGTGATCGGTCACATTTTGGATTTCAGATTGTTGATTTCAGAAGAGAGGAACCACAGATGTATCCCAGCCGCGTGCTCCGCAAACTCCGGGCCGGCAAACCGGCTTTCTGCACCAAGACCAACCTCGCGGATCCCCGTGTCGTCGAGATCATGGGGATGACGGGCTACGACTGCGCCTGGCTCTGCATGGAGCACGTCCCCGGGGACTGGCTGACCATCGAGAGCCAGATCCGGGCCGCAAAAGTCTACGGCATGGATTCGCTGGTGCGAATCGCCAAGGGTTCCTACAGCGACTACATCCGTCCCTTCGAGGCCGACGCCACCGGCATCATGGTTCCGCACCTGATGAGCGCCGACGAAGCGCGGGACATCGTGCGCATGACGAAGTTCCATCCTCTCGGACGACGACCCGTCGATGGGGGAAACATTGACGGCGGGTATTGCACAACCCCGTTCACAGACTACATCGCACAAGCCAACCAGGAACGTTTTGTGATCTGCCAGATCGAGGATCCGGAACCCATGGACCAGCTGGACGAGATCGCCGCCATAGAGGGTATCGACATGCTCTTCTTCGGCCCCGGAGACTACAGCCATGCCATCGGACATCCCGGCGACTGTGACCATCCCGACGTCGTGGCGGCGCGCAAGGCCGTGGCGGCCGCCTGCCAGAAGCACGGACGCTTTGCAGGCACTGTCGCGGGAGTGTCCACCGTCCCCGCACTACTCGAGGAGGGATACCAGTTCCTCAATGTGGGGGCGGACGTCCTCCATCTCACCAAGGCCTGGCAGGCCGACTTCGAGGCGCTGCGACCCTACGGGATCGGCGACTGACAGCCCCCCCCCGCGTCTCTCGCGGGGAGACCCCACGCATCGTGATAGGCCGCAAACGCTTGTCGAAGATCTAACGGCTGACAAAATCACTGCCGAGAACGTTGTCGCTATATCGTTTCTGCGGGAACGTCCAGGATTCGGGGTTGGCCCCGAAGTATATACTGTCACTTTTCGGGCTGACATTGCGGGCTCTGTGAAGTTCGTGGCGCGAGTTTTTCTGGCACTTTTTGACATCAGGGAGTGGACAGGTCGGGCAGTTCGATGTCGAAGGCGCGGATCGCGGCCAGGATCCCGAGTGCGATGGCGTTGAACAGCAGGTGCACGAGGATCGACCGGCGGATTCCTCCCGAGCGCTCCCGCTCCCGCTGCAGAACCAAGCCGAGAAGCATCAGACCGGGCAATTGGTACGGGGTCAGGTGCACAGCGGCAAAGACAAAGGCGCACAGCAGACTCGGCCGACGCACACGCGCCGAGGTGAATGCATTGTGCAAAACATGGCGGAAGAGAAATTCCTCGACGAGCGGGGCGACGACCAGAGCGGTCATGGAGAGCGAAGCCCAAAAGAGCACTCCGCTCTGCCCCCTTGCCAATTGTAGCAGTGGCGCCGCACGCACAGGAAAGCCCAGTGCGCTCTGCACGGCCGCAGCGACTCCCGTCACCAGCATCACCATCGGATAGACCCACGCCACGATGAGTGCGGCGCGTGCGATGTCCGCAAG
This sequence comes from Lentisphaeria bacterium, assembly GCA_023145395.1. Lineage (GTDB taxonomy): Bacteria > Verrucomicrobiota > Lentisphaeria > Oligosphaerales > Lenti-02 > JAGLDW01. The sequence continues at coordinate 8,361 of JAGLDW010000426.1, forward strand.
GTGAAGGGCTGGACCAGAAACCCCGAGGTCAATCCGCCACGGAAACGGAGATCCCCGGCGCAGGAAAACAACGGCGGCTGCGGTGCTGCCGCCATGGAGCCCCAACGTCCCAAGCCAAAGAGCTGGGATCCCTTTGCCCGCGCCCGGCACCAGTCTGGCGACCATCACGCACAGCAGACAGCCTGTCGCCGCTCCTGCCGCCGCCCAGGCTGCGGTAGCAATCGAACGCGCGCAGAGCGCGGGTTCCGCTCCGACGTCCGCATGCTCGTGATTCTGTCGATGGGGAGCTGAAAACATGCTATAGTATACGGCTTTTCACAAAGCCGTGCACGCTGCTGCGTGACCAAAGCCCGACACGGTCTGCTGACATTGACGAGCCGGGCAGGATAAACCACGAAATCTGGAGGTAGCGAGAGTATGAATAAGAAAACCATCCGCGACGTGGATCTCAAGGGCAAGAAAGTGTTGATGAGGGTTGATTTCAACGTCCCTCTGAACGATGCCCTGGAGATCACGGACGACACCCGCATCCGCGCCGCGCTGCCAACCATCAAGGCTGTCTTGGGACAGGGTGCCAGCCTCGTCCTGATGAGCCATCTGGACCGTCCAGAGGGGAAAAGGGTCCCTGCGATGAGCCTCGCCCCGGCAGCCGCATACCTCGGCACACTGCTCGACAATGATGTGCAAATGGCACCAGACACTGTCGGCGACGAAGTGAAGGCCATGGTCGATGCGCTTCAACCCGGCTCCGTTCTAGTTCTGGAAAACACGCGCTTCCATCCCGAAGAGGAGGGAAAAACCTGCACGGGGGAAGACCAGCAGGCTTTCGCCAAGACCCTAGCTTCCTATGGTGACATCTACGTCAACGACGCTTTTGGCACAGCCCATCGCGCCCACTCGTCCACGGCGGTCATTTGCGACTACATTGACGTCTGCGTGGCTGGATTGCTGATGGAGAAGGAGCTTGATTTCCTTGGTGGCGCCATGGAGAATCCCAAGCACCCATTCGTCGCGATCATCGGTGGCGCCAAAGTCTCCGGCAAACTGCAAGTCCTGAAAAGCCTCATGAAAAAGGTCGACACCATTCTCATCGGCGGAGGCATGGCCTACACATTCCTCAAAGCACAGGGCTATGCCATCGGCAAGTCGCTGGTGGAGGACGATCTGCTTGAGACTGCGAAAGAGACCCTGGCCGACGCCAAGGAGCTCGGCATCAACTTCATGCTGCCCGTCGACAACATCCAGGCGGACACCTTCGCAGCCGATGCCAACACGAAACTCGTGGGCAACACCATCGACGAGGGCTGGATGGCTCTCGATGTCGGGCCGGAGACCACCGCGCTGTACAGCGCGGAGATCGCCAAAGCCAAGACGGTCATCTGGAACGGACCGATGGGATGCTTCGAGATGGCGCCCTTCGCGGACGCCACCATGGGCGTCTGCCAGGCAGTGGCCGACGGAGAGTCGGTCAGCATCATCGGCGGTGGCGACTCCGTCAGCGCCGTGAACAAGAGCGGACTCGCCGACAAAATGTCCCATATTTCCACCGGCGGCGGCGCCTCGCTCGAATTCCTCGAGGGCAAAGCGCTACCAGGCGTGGTCGCTCTGGACGACAAGTAGAAACCTCCTGAAGAAAAGCACAGCAGAACAACCCAAGCTTTGGAGATATGCAGATGTCAAGAAAGACAATGATCGCCGGCAATTGGAAGATGAACAACACCGTGGCGGAGGCCAGAGAACTGGTCGAGGGACTCAAGGCGCGCGCCTCCGAGATCGCGGGCGTGGATGTTGTCGTCTGCCCTCCCGTCACCACGTTGGCATACGCAGCGGAACAGTTCGCAGGCACCCCGGTGAAAGTCGGCGCGCAGAATGTGCACTGGGCCGAGTCCGGCGCCTACACAGGCGAGGTGTCCGCCAGCATGCTGAAGGAAATCCCGGTCGAGTACGTCATCATCGGACACAGCGAGAGACGCCAATACTTCGGAGAGACCGACGGAACCGTCAACCAACGCGTCAAAGCGGCGTTGGCGGCCGGGCTCACCCCCATCGTCTGCGTGGGCGAGCTGCTCGAACAGCGGGAGACGGGCGAGACGGAAGCCGTTGTCAAAACGCAGGTCGAAGTCGGACTCGACGGGCTCACGGCCGATGACGCGGCCAAGATCGTGGTGGCCTACGAACCCGTCTGGGCTATCGGCACGGGCCTGACAGCCAGCCCCGAGCAAGCTCAGGAAGTGCACGCCTTCCTGCGGAATCTTCTGCGCGGCCTTTTCGGCGCTGTCGCAGACGGCATTCGCATCCTCTACGGCGGCAGCATGAAGCCCGCCAACGCGAAGGATCTGCTTGCCCAGGCGGACATCGACGGTGGACTCATCGGCGGCGCCAGCCTCAAGGCGGATGACTTCATGGGCATTATCCTAAGCGGTTGAAGCCACCCCTAACGGGCTGTCCCGCAGTTCTTGCCCAGCCAAGCCCGGGGACAGCCCGCATCATCCGCGCAAACCATGCGGATGAGAAGAGGCGGAAAGAGAACGGGAACGAGGAGAGAGGGAAGAGAAACGTGGCGAAAGACGACAACCAGAAGGCCGAGGACCGGACGCTGGTTGAGCGCTTCAAGCAAGGCGACGAGACAGCGTTTGACCGCCTAGTGGTCAAATACTCAGGCAAGGCATACCAGATTGCCTATGGTGTGCTCGGCAACCGCGAAGACGCCGAGGAAGTGGCTCAAGACGTGTTTCTGCGCATCCATCGGGCACTCCCAAAGTTCCGTGGCGACTCCGAGTTCACCACGTGGATGTACCGCATCGCGATGAATCTCGCGCGCAACAAGTATCGCTGGAACAAGTCGCGCGGCAGCCATGTGAACATCAGCATCGATGCTCCCATTGAAGGCCGTGACGATGGGCCGAGGCCCGGAATCGACCTTCCCGAGAAGGATCTTTCGCCTGACGAGCGGACTGCCTTGGACGAACTCGACAAGAGAGCCAGAGAAGAATTGATGAATCTTCCGGAACTCTCGCGCCAAGCGCTTGTCTTACGCAATATCAAGGAACTCAGCTATGAGGCCATAGCAGAGCTTCTTGGCTGCAAGCTGGGGACTGTGAAATCGCGCATCGCCAGAGCTCGTGAAGAACTGCGAAAGAGACTCGACCTATGACTGACCAGAGCTGTCCCACAGGTGACTGCCCCGACATCGGAATTCTTAGCGAATTCGTCGATGGAGAGAAGCCGTCGGGCTTGGAGGAGCATCTGGCGCAATGCGAACGCTGCGGACGGATCGTCGAGGCGTACAAGCGTATTGACGCGAGCATCGACCAGCAAATGCATGTGCCGACAGGCCTGGATGTTAGAATACTTGAAGCTGTCCGGCAGGAGAATGCCCTCCCAAAGTCCCCCCGCCTCTTCCCAGCATTCTTCTCGACG
>JAGLDW010000427.1 GCA_023145395.1 Lentisphaeria bacterium
GCGCCATGGCGCACATGCTCAGAAATCGACGGGACAACGGTGTCGGCGACACTCTAGCCGCGGGAAATGCCACGCTACAACCACCGCAAGGAATGACGGAGGAGTACGGCAGAGCACCTCTTCTCCCACCCGAAGTCCGTGTGCCAGCGCCTGGCAACGAGCATCTGGCAACTGGACCTGTCCGCAGAGTGGATGTGACGGGCAACCAGGTTCGCGGAGGCGCACAGACAACCCACACAAGGCCCGTCGCCCTGCTGCCGGAAATTGTGAGACATGTGTGGACGATCAAGGATTTCGCAGGAACCAAGGCGCGCTTGGAAAAGCTACTCCCAGCCGATGCACGATGCACAATGCAGAAACTGGGCGATGACAGATTCTCCTTGAACGCGGAATTGCAGGACAAGCAACTCCAAGAACTGGTCAATGGATTTTCCAAAAGCGGTTGGGGCCTGGTGAGTGCGAATCTTCCACAGCCAGGCGGTGGAGCAAGAGTGCGCTTCCTTGGACGCAAAGTTCTCTACAACGCAGAACTCGTCAAGGTCAAGTAATTCTCTTTGGCGCTTTGGCAGAAAAGACCACTGCGCCGTTTTCAACGTCTTCGAGCCCAGCAATTCCCTCTCTCCCTCCTGATCAGAGGAAGTCGGCGAGCGCGCGGCCCGTGTGTGACGGACGCTTTGCGTGGGCCACACGCTCGGGGGTGCCTTGTGCGACCACGCGTCCTCCGCCGTCGCCGCCTTCAGGGCCGAGATCGATCACCCAGTCCGCCTCGGCAATCACATCCAGATTGTGTTCGATGACCACCAGCGTATGGCCTGCATCCACAAGCCGGTGCAGCACGCGCAGCAGTTTCTCGACATCGGCAATGTGCAACCCAATGGTGGGCTCGTCGAGAAGGTACAGCGTATGCTTGCCGTGGATTCTGCGGGGTGCCGATTCGTCGACAGGCATGTCCAGATGGGCTCTGCACAATTCCGTCACCAGCTTAACGCGTTGCGCCTCGCCTCCGCTAAGCGTGGGACTGCGCTGGCCCAGCGTGAGATAGCCAAGCCCCGTGTCCTGCAGCAGCTTCAGCGGGCGCAAAATCTTCGGGTGGTTTCCAAAGAAGGGAATTGCCTCCTCCACGCTCATTTCGAGAATGTCGGCAATGCTCTTGCCTCGGAATCGGACCTCCAGCGTCTCGGGATTGAAGCGATGTCCTCCGCAGGTGTCGCAGGGCACGTGCACATCGGGCAGAAAGCTCATCTCGATACGCCGGGCTCCCTGTCCATCGCAGGCATCGCAGCGCCCTCCCTTCACATTGAAAGAAAAGCGTCCGGGCGCATAGCCGCGCAAGCGCGCCTCGGGCATGTTCGCGAACAGGCGCCGCACATCATCCCAGAATCCCACATAGGTCGCAGGACAAGAGCGAGGCGTCTTGCCGATGGGGGTTTGATCGACCTCGAGCACGCGGTCAATGGACGCGGTGCCGTCCACCCCCGAACAGCCGAAGGACGTCGCAGTCCGGCGACGCAGTCGACGCGCTGCGATTTCGCTGCCCAGACTCCGCAGCAGCACTTCGCGCACCAGCGTGCTCTTGCCACTTCCGGAGACCCCCGTGACACAGACAAACCGGCTCAGCGGAATCCGCACGTCAATTCCCTGCAGGTTGTGCAATCTCGCCCGCTGAATGGTCAATCGGGTGGTGGGAGCACGCCCGCCCATCACCACTCTGCGACGTGGTTGCAGAGGATGCGCCAAAGGTTCGCGCAGGCAGCGACCCGTCACGGAATCCTCGTGCGCCATGAGTTCCGCCAGCGTCCCCGCCGCCACGACCTGCCCCCCCGTCACTCCCGCTCCAGGTCCTAGATCGATGATATGCTCCGCCTCGCGAATCGCCGCCTCGTCGTGCTCTACCACAACCACCGTATTCCCCTTCGCCTCGATCTTGCGCAGGGTGTTCAGCAGCATTCGATTGTCGCGCGTGTGAAGCCCGATTGTCGGTTCGTCCAGCACGTAGCAAACGCCGCGTAGATTCGACCCCAATTGCGCCGCCAGCCGAATGCGTTGCGCCTCGCCTCCGCTCAGCGTGGGAGCAGCCCGGTCCAGAGTCAGATATGGCAATCCCACTTCCCGGAGAAATCCCAGTCTGGAACGAATCTCCTGGACGATGTCACGCGCGATCCTACCTTCGGATTCGCCGAACGAAAGCGCCGCGAAAACGTCATCCGCAGCAGCCACATCGAGACCTGCGAAGTCCGCAATCGACTGGTCGCGATAGCGCACGGCAAGCGCCTCGGCACACAGACGCTGGCCGCCACAGTCGGGGCAGGCAACCTCCAACCCGTCGGACTTCCGCCAAGCGCGCTCCTCTCCGGTCTGCTCCTCGTCGAACCCCTCCAGAAGCACCCCTGTGCCAAAGCAACGGGTGCACCAACCATGCTTGGAGTTGTAGGAAAACAGTCGCGGATCCAATTCGCGGAAGCTCCTGGCACACTCCGGACAGGACCGTGTGGTGGAGAAGATTCGCACCTGTCCGGACCCGTCCAGCGCCTGAAGCACACCTTCGCCATAGCCCAGCGTTTCCGCGACCAGCCGGGACAGATCCTCCACCGTGCCCGACGACACGTCGATGACGCCCACGGGCAGCTCGATATCGTGCTCCCGATAGCGGTCCAACCGAGGCCAGGGATCGACTGGAGTCATCTCTCCGTCCACGCGCAGACGGGAGAAATCCTTCTTGCCCGTCCAGGCGGCCAGGTCCTTGTACAAACCCTTTCGCGCGCGCACTAGCGGTGCCAGGAGCGTGATCCGCTCGCTGCGGTATACCTGCCGAAGCGTCCCCACGATGGCTTCGCATGGCTGGTGTTCGATGGGAACATCGCAGTCGGGACAGTGCTGCACCCCCAGCTTCACAAAGAGCAGGCGCAGAAAATGATGAATCTCCGTGACAGTGCCCACCGTGCTCTTGCGCCCTCCGCGGCTGGTGCGCTGCTCGATGGCGACTGTGGGTGGCACGCCCCGCACCTCGTCCACATCCGGACGCGTCGATGGCTGGACAAATTGCCGCGCGTAGGCGTTCAGCGACTCCAGATACCGCCGCTGACCTTCCGCAAAAAGAATGTCGAAGGCAACAGTGCTCTTGCCGCTGCCGCTGACACCGGTGATCACCGTGAAGCAATCGTGCGGAATCCGCACGTCGATGCCCTTGAGATTGTGCTCGCGGGCGTTGTGGATGAAGACGGCGGCTGGCGGCGCACCTTCGCTTCCCGTGCGCCACTGCGCTGCGGACTCCGCAACCATGGCCATGCCGGGCGCGGCCCGTTCCGCCTCGTACCGCGCAAGCGCCTGGCCCGTGTGACTCCCCGCATGCCCCAGGATCTCGTCCGGAGTGCCCGCGCAGACGACACGGCCACCGCCATCGCCCCCTTCAGGTCCCAAGTCCACCAACCAATCCGCAGCCCGAATCACGTCCAGATTGTGCTCGATGATCACGACGGAATGTCCCTGCGCAAGCAGAGCCCGCAACGCCTCCAGCAGTTTGGCGATGTCGTGAAAATGCAGGCCGGTGGTGGGTTCATCCAAAATATAAAG
>JAGLDW010000428.1 GCA_023145395.1 Lentisphaeria bacterium
CTAGGGCCTCTCACCCCCCAGGCCAACATCAACTACAACCAAGTGTTCGCCGACATCGACATCGTCATAGGCGAGGGAAATGTCGGGGCAGTGGGAATCCGGATGCAGGCCGCCGAGGGGTCCACCATCCAGAATGTCACCATCGACGCCACCCATGGTCACACGGGCATGCTGGGCGCTGCGGGGAGCGGTGGCAGCCACCACAACATCACCATCCTAGGCGGACGCATCGGCATTGACACGCATGGGTTCCCCCCGGAGTTCAAGGTGGACGGGACGGGGACCCAACCAACCCCGACGATGGCGCACATCACTCTGATCGGGCAGACCGAAGCGGCTCTTGTCAACAAATCACGCGGCCCTCTCATTGCGGTGGGCTGGCGCATCGAAAGCGCAACGAATGGACCGGTCATCCGGCTGGAGAGAAGCTATCGATCTTCGCCGTTCATCGGCGGATTGGCGCTGATCGACAGCATCGTCCAATTCGGGGGCGAGGCGGGCGGTGGAACTGTCTGCGACGCCAAGAAGAGTTTCTACATGCGGAATGTGTATGTTCAGCACGCGCGTTCGGTGGCGCCTGGCGTGGACGCCAATCCTTCCGGCTGGATGAAAATCAAGGAGCTTGCGTACCCGATCCAACCGCCTCCCTTCAAGGAGTTCCTTTTCACTGAATCGGTCTTTCTGAACGGGAAACGCTCCACGCAGCCGTACATCCGCACGGCCTCTCGCATGCCCCCACCAGCCCGCCTTTGCGAGCGGCACATCTGGGGGAAGAGCTTTCCGTCCTGGCAGAGTCCGGGGGTGGTCAATGTGAAGAACGCTCCGTATGGTGCGGCCGGAGACAGTGTGACCGACGACACAGCGGCGCTGCAGAAGGCGATCGACGAGAACGAAATCGTGTTTCTGCCGAAGGGCTACTATCGGGTGAGTGACACGATCCGGCTGCGGGCGAATACCAAGCTGATCGGTTTGGCCCATCACCTTTCCACGATCATGGCCAGGCCCCCATATGGTGCTCTCGGCGCCGGCGATGCTCCAAAACCATTGGTCGAAACCGTGGATGCGTCCGACGCCGACACGGTGATCGCCTTCCTCGGCATACTGGTCACCCATGAGGCTCCCGAGGAGATTGTGGAGCGTCTGCATGGAACGCTTCCGTACTATGCGCTTTCGTGGCGCTGTGGTGG
>JAGLDW010000429.1 GCA_023145395.1 Lentisphaeria bacterium
TTGGCATACGATGCCCCCACCGTGCGGATCAGCGGGCATGGCGGGGGGAAGTGGTACAACTTCTTCATTCACGGAATGGCGGCGGAAACCGATAAATACCGACACATACTGATCGACGGTGCGCGGGGGCCGCTCGCCTTCTACCATCTTCATGCCCAGCATGCGCAATCATTTTCGCAGTGCGAGATCCGCAACAGTCGGGACGTGAGTGTGTATGGGGTCAAGGCGGAGTACCAGACTCGCTTCCTAGTCGCCAGGGATTCGAGCGGAATCCGCATCTTTGGGCACGGTGGCAACGCCACGGCCGCCCGAAGCTCGGCCCATTACCTGTTCATCGACTGCAAGGACTTTCTGCTGTCGAACATGGACGACCAATTCAGTGTCTGGAAAAAGACGCCCGCATCTCTCAAGTACAGAAAGTATCCAGCGGAGCCCTTCACCCAATACCATCCCCTCATCGTGACCGACGGCGGCACGACAACCGCCATTCCGTACACGGAACATCCCATCCTCTGGCGCAGTGGTGAGGCAGGCAAGAATCAATGAAAAAGGAGGCTCTTCTCCAGAATCTGCGACGAGCCCGACGTGCTGCCAGCCGACGAGGTCGCTCGTAAAGCCCTTTCAGGAAACGGAAATACTAACCACTAAAAGCACAAAAAGCACGAGCAAAGAGGAATGGAGAAAGTTGGGGAGGGATGGGTCAGGTATTCGGAACTTGCGGACTCCGCGCTTCTATCTGTCCTCGTTCCCAGTATTTCCCTTTTCGTGCCTTTCGTGCCTTTCGTGGTCAAGAAATCTTCACAGTCACCAATCCGGTGCCTTCATTCGGCCGCCTCCAGTTCCATGATGAGTGTCGCTGCCTGGCGGCGTGCTTCCTCGGCACGGGTGGCGATGTGATATTCCCGGACGACGACTCGCTCGACGACAGTGGCGAGAAATGCCTCGGCTCTGGTGACGAGAGCTGGGGCGGCGCCCTTTCCCCTGGTCTGCGTGATGGCTTCGCGCAGCTTGGCCAGATACTTCAGATCATCCATGCCCTCGCGCAGAGCCTCGCTGCGAATGCTGGTGATCGGTGTATTGAAGCTGTTGTAGGCGAGCGAGCCGAAAGCCATGACCTTCCAAGCCCCCCGTCCGTAGTAGCCGCCCGGGCCGGCTATGTATTGAAAAAGGCCCACGGAGTCGAGCTTGCGGTGAAGCGCTTTCCATGGGTGCAGGCGATGGTAGCGGTATGCATCCTCGCGCATGTTGGTCGAGGCGGAATAGAACCACATTTCCTCACCATCCCGTTGGAGCTGGGCGAAGAATTTGTCGTAGCCGCTGCGCGCCCAGTACCCATCGGAGAAACACCAGGAATCCACGTAGGGCCGCATTTTTTGCAGCGCCTCGACCTTCGTGTAGGATGCGCCGAAGGTCATGTCGAGCCGCATTTCCGGCACGGCTTTTCTCGCCGTCTTGAGCGAGACAATGACAGTGTCCATATCCTTCATGTGGGGCTCGTCCCAGATCTCGATGGTGTAGTCCTCGTTGTCGAAGCCGTTCCTGCGCATGGTGGCATCGACCGCACGCAACCAGTCGGACCACGCGCGCGTCCACTCGGGGGTACCGAGCTTGAACCGCATTTTTGCGTGGACTTTCTCGAAGATTCTGTAGGCGGAGAAGCCGATGAGCAGACTGGGTTTGCCGCGCAGATCGTGGGCCTTGATCCATCGCGCATATTTCGCCAGTTCGGCATCGATGCGCTCGGTGTCCGTAGGTTCGATCATGCTGCCATCCTCCCGGAAGGCTGCGGGGAAGTGGTAGGGGCTGACCTGAAAGATTTCGCAGCCATGTTCCATCATGTCGATAAAGAAGGCTTCATTCCGTGCCCCATCGCAGAACCAGGCGGGAATCGCAGCCCGGCGCGAGAGGGTGATGGGCCATACGGTCAATGTCACGGGCAGGTCCTTCATGGCGCCGAGGTAGTGCCATCCCCTCTGTAGTTTGAACTCGGCGCGTTGGTTGAGCGGGATGACGCGCAGCGTGCCGCTGTAGGCGCCGGGTTTCGCATCCTTGCAGCGGAAGGTGATCCACACCACGCCCGAATCTCGCGGGGGGATCGTGATTGTCTGCGCTTCATTCATGCGCGGCAGAGGATCGAGGCGCATCCCGCGGATCTTCTGGTCGCTGTCCTTCACGCGCACGGCCTCGCGCAGCACGATGCCGTCGGCGGGAAACGCCCCAGGCGGGCCGCGAAGCCCGGGAAGCTCGATGCCGTTGTCGAGTTCCCCGAAAAGAATCACGCGATAGGCCTCGGTCTTGTCAGTCAGATTGGTGATGACAACGGGAAGTGATTCGAACTCGTTGATCGCGGCGAAGCATTCGATGGATTCCGGCGGATCGAGGATGGCATCGGGGATGAACGGCAGCGTGAAATCGGTCGTGGGCGAAGCCACGGTCACAGCGAAGAGCTGGCCCGCCAGCTTGAGAAAGCGTATTTGCTCCGTTGCAGTGGCCAGTTCGACGTATGCCTTCTCCCACGTCGGTGCTGTCACGGCACCCTCGGCTACACGGGTCCACCGCGCCAGTGTTGCCGTCAGTGCCTCCCTCGTCGCAAGCGCTTCGCCCGGCAATTCTGCCGGCACGGATTCCAGAGTATGCTGCACGTGAGTGATGCGGCGTCTCAATTCGTCGCGAAACTGGCCGAAAACAAGCATTCCATACTTGTCCGTACTGTGAAAATTGCCTTGCACGGCTGCCCATGACGATAGTTCGGTCCGATCGGCGTAGCGTTCGCGGGCGACATTGAAGGCGAATGCCTCTCCAGAGGCGGGACGCTCCTTAAGGCCCAGCACTTTGCCGTAGGGAAGCACGATCTCGACGGACCATTCGTCCTTGCCGCGCCAGGCTGCGGCCGCCCACTCATCGTAGTTTTCCGGTTGGCGCGGTTGCCCCCCCCAGCCCATGAAGCGCGATCCTGCGGAATTGATGACGAACTGGCGCACGAGCACGCCCGGGGTTCCCGTGTCGAAAAACAGCTCGATGCAGTCGTCGCGATAGACTGGGCCGACTGGTTGCGTGATCGTCGTCTTGAGCTTGTCCATGACTGGCTCGAAACAACGCACGCCCACATACAACGCATCGGGACCAGCGATGACGCGTGCCTCGGTCTGAATTCCCGCCGTGGCAAAGCCGCGCAGAGCGTGGAATCCTGTCAGCGCCCGAGCGTCGCGCCACACAGCATCGTCAAGTCTTCCGTCAAGCTTCGGAGCTTGGGAGAAACTGGCCAGCGCGCAGCGTTTCCCCGCCACGAAAATGCTTGGTGGCGGCGCGCCCGTGCCGAGCCTGGGCAACGCTTTCTCGCGAATGACGACATTGTCCACGAGTAGGTAGGTGTCAGGCTTCTCACTGAGCCCATGGCGCTCGTGGGTGTAGATCGACAGCCATAGCGCCG
>JAGLDW010000043.1 GCA_023145395.1 Lentisphaeria bacterium
TCGCCGGATGTGGCGCACATCGTGGACAAACTTCTTCGGGATGGCGACAGTGAGAGAGCGGCATAGTTCCGCTGCGCCAAGCGCCCGCAGCTTGACCACTCGCCCAGCGCACACACGACCACCTTGACGGTCAAGGGCATCGACCGCTTCCCCTTCCCGAGGGAGAGGCAACAACTCGTAGGGCATGGTCACGGTCGCTTCGGTCTCGCTGTAGCTCCCGTTCAGGATGAAAATGCACAGGCCTGGACAGCTCGGAACACACAAACCACACCCCGTGCAGGCGGGGTCCAGACGGGGCATCTCGGTGATATCATCCCCAATCCGGATGAAGCCATGCGGACAGGCCTGCTCACAGGGGTTGCAGGGAATCTGCTGCATGCACTCGAGCACAGCCACTGGACCGGCGGCCATGCGCTCCTCGCTGGGGTAGAGCCCTTCGGCCCGCAGCTTGCCCAGGTCGGGGACACCGGGCTCCACCATATACTTCAGACGATTTTCAAGCATTGCTCTTCATACCTCCGACACACATCCTCTTTGCGGCTGGCCACGGTCATCCCGAAAGGGCCCCGCCGCAACTGGGCAAGGCTCCGCGCAATTTCGGATTTCATCTCGTCGCTTTGAGGTCGCGAGATCCTACCGAGAGCGGTCAGCGCCGACACGGCGGCCAGCCGTCCCTCCTCCATTGCGCTGGAGGCCTCTTCCACACCAGACACGTCTCCGGCAACGTACACTCCATCGATGCTTGTGTTCAGCACGGAGTCATGGAGTGGAATCCGCCCGCCAAGTTCGCCCACATGCGTCATTTCCATGCCCATGGCAGCACAAAGTTCGACCGCTGGAGACAAGCCGACGGCGATGCACACCAAATCCACATCGAAGGTCTTCTCGGTTCCCTCGCGCAGATTGAAGGACTCGTCGATCGCAGCGATTGTGCAGCGTTCCACCCGGCCGGCACCTTCCGCCGAGACAACGGTGTGGTTCATGGCGAACGGCACCCCCATTCGACGAATTTTCGAAGCATGCACCATGTATCCGCCCACCGTGTGCATGGCCTCGGCGATCGCCACGACCTCGATGCCTGCCTGCAGGAGTTGGTACGCCACGATCAGTCCGACATTTCCCGCTCCCACCACCAAAGCTCTCTCTCCGGGTCGCACGCGATGGTAGTTCACCAGAGTCTGGGCCGCGCCGGCTCCCATCACCCCAGGCAATGTCCAACCAGGAAAAGACAGCGCATTCTCGGCGGCGCCCGTTGCCACGATCACTTGCTTCGCGGCAATCGCCGCCGACTGGCCCTGCCAGGTTGTTCCGAGCGTCTTGTCCGGATACAGCGCCCACACCGGACAGTTCAGCCGAACCGGAATATCGAGGTTTTCGCAACGCTCGAGAAGAAGTCGGCCGATCTCGAAACCACGCATCCCGGCCATGTGCCGTTCAGAACCGAAGAATTTGTGGATTTGCTTGAACAGCTGTCCGCCAGCGGCCGGCTTCTCATCAAGCACGATCGTGTCCACGCCCATCTCGCCAAGCTGCACGGCAGCCGACAGTCCCGCAGGGCCCGCACCGATGACCGCTACCTCGCACTGTGTCACGGAATCCGCCATGCACCCAGCCCCTCCTGCGTTTCCACCTGCATGTCGTCCTCGACCAGGGTGATGCACGTGCGCACATTCGGAACGCCGTTGACGGTCATCACGCAGTCGGTGCATTTGCCGATGGCACAAAAGACTCCACGCGGTTCGTTCCGCTTCTCAGTACGACGAAACGCAGTCCAACCGGCCGCAACCAAGGCGGAGGCGACGGTGTCGCCAGCACGTGCCGAGAGTGGTTTGCCATCGACCACGATCAGCACCTTCGCAGCGGGGGGGAGTTCCCCGAGAATCGGGTGGTTCTCGATGCGCCTGTTGCTCATGACACCGCCTTGCGGTACTTGTTCATGGCCCGGATCTGAGCCTGCACACGGTGAGTGTCATACTCCGGACGATGCCAGCGAAGCGCCTGGAAGACGAGCCCTCCCCGAGGCGTGTTCAGCTTCTCGACCATTTCATCCACCTCGGCCTCGATTTCACTAGGCGTGCCATTGGCGAGCGTGACCATCATATCGGCCGCCATCTTCACGCAGCGCTTTCCTCTGCAAAAGTCTGCGATGGTGTCGATTCCCGTGGCTCGCGGCTGAGCGAAGAGGATCTGATCAAGCTCCAGAGCCATCACATCCGGGAAAATATCGGCGATATTCCCGTCCAGGAGCATCGAGGCGTACATGTCGTGCCGATGAATCTCGGCGACCAGCTCGGCATACATGGGCAGGAAATGCTCGCGAAACAGCGCGGGAGAGAACATCAGCCCGCCTGTGCCAGCTACCTCGTCGATGACATTCACCATGTGCGCTCCCATCGCCTTGAACTTCGGCACCAGTGCAAGCTGGTAGTCCACGACCCGGCGAACGACGGTCTTGACCAACGCCAGATTGTCGTAGAGCTGCAGGAGCAATCCATCGTAGCCAAGGAGATTGAACGCAACCAGGAAGGGACCGGGGTCGATGAAGCCGCAGACGAAGCGGTCCTGGTAGTGCTGTGCAATGATCCGCTGCCGCTGCTCGAAGAACGGATTCGTCAACTCGGGGTCCGGCCAGGGATGTGCTTCCACCTCGGCCAGCGACGCAAACTCCGGTTTCTCCACCACCGAGTAGGCGATGCCGCCGTCGTCTGGCACGACCTGACGGCAACCCCATTCCTCCGTACGCTTCACTTCGCCGTTTTCACCCTCGCCAACGTCCCTGAAGGTCCAGTGGTAGGTGCACCAGGCCGAATCGAAGTTCTCCGCCCCCTTGGGAATCGCCACGCCCTTGGGATCCAGCGTGCCGTAGGCGTCGTAGAGGAACGGCACATCCACCAACTCCATGGGGATGTAGGGAGGCGAGCCAAACTCAATCGCCCGTTTCATGGCGTCAATATGTGTGCTCATGGTCTGACCTTGTCTAGACGGGTTCACGCACGGAGAGAGAGGCTGGAGGAACCGATGCGCGCGCCGCTCTACTCTGCCAAATACACCCGTCGTCCCTCGTCCGCCGAGAGCTGCGCCGCTTCGCAAACCCGAATCACGTCGCGTCCGAACGCACGCGCCACATATGGCTCCGAACCACCGTCCAGGATCTGTGTCACAAAACTCGACATGGCGTCCTCATGGGCGGTTCCCATGCCCTCGGCAAGCTCGAACGACTCATCGCCATCGACGCTTTGGAGGCGGATCTCGCTTTTCCCGAAGAGCTGATTGTCATAGACCAGTCGTCCCTTCTCGCCTTCCACGGTCCAGAGCCACCGCCCCGCCTTGGGAGAGCCCATGTGCCACTCGTTGAAAGCGAGCACGCCGCTCGGATATCCACACATGTAGAGACCACTGTGAAAACGACGTTCGCCGTCGCAATGCAAGGCAGAGTCAACCCAGGCGGGGCTTTCCCCGAGGAGCCTGTTGTAGTAGACGATGTTGTGAATCGTCAGGGCGGCGAAGTAGTTGCCTCTGCTCTGCGTGTTCGTGTACCATTGGTCCGCACCGCCTCCGACATAGACGCTGCGCATGGTCATGATCTTGCCGAGGCGAGGCGCCAGCTCCCTCATCTTGAGTGGCTGGGGCTCGAACACGGGTGTCAGGATGTCCTGAAGCACAACCCCGCGCGCATCCACCTCGGCGCATAGCTCGTCATACTGCGCCACAGTCTGGGTGACAGGGTACTCGACCGCCACATGCTTTCCAGCCTTGACTGCCTCCAGAGCGAGGGAGAAATGAAGTGGGTTGGGCACGGCGACAAGCACTGCGTCCACATCCTCGCGCGCCAGCATCTCCGCATAGTCGGGCGTGAAGGCCGCGCCAAACTCACCAGCCTTGGCCTTGCCGTTCTGCTCATTCTTGTCGCAGACGCAGACCACACGGGCACGCGGATGCGCATGGCACATTTCCGCATGCCTGCCGCCCATGCCACCAACACCCACAATTCCCAGCCGAAATTCGCTCATCGTCTTTCTCCTTAGGGTCCGCGCGAAAAGAACTTTATCCCGATCGATCCAGATACTCGGCCAACACAGTGTAGTCATACGTCTCCGGCCAGTCGTAGGTCCGACTGCCGAACCGGTTCGGATCCAGTGTGGTCAATGGAATCGAGCTTTGCCCTTCCACGATCAATTCGGCCAGCAAGCGCGCCGTCACCGGAGTGTATGACATGCCATTAGGATACCCCGCCGCCGCGTACAGACCATCGCAACCGTCTATTTTTCCGACGCAGGGCAATCCGTCCGGCGCCATCCCCATCGCCCCCGACCAGGCCCGGATGATATTCAAATCTCCCAGGCCGGGCAGCAGTTCGGTCAGAACCGACGTGTTGAACTGCAGTTCCCGCAGCGAGACGGTTTCGTTGAACTGCTCGTCGCGGGAGGCTGGTTGCTCCGGCGGTCCCCCGACCAAAATGTTTCCGCGTTTGGTCTGAGTGCACCCGTAGACGATTTTCGTGTGCAGCTCCGCTTCGAACGTGAAGGCGGGAACCGGCGGCGCGGGTTCGGTGATCACAGCCAACGCGCGCAAGGGCACAATCGGCAACTGCGGAAGCAAATCCGCGGCCCACCCATTGACCGCAACCACAACGGTGCCGCCCTCAACCGTGCCACTCGAAGTTCGCACCCCGGTCACACTCCCTCCACGCATCAGAATCTCCTCCACGGGAGTCCAGGAACGGATCTCCGCACCCATCTCGAGTGCCTTGCTCAGGAGAGCATGCGACAATTTGAAGGGATCAAGACAACCATCCGACGGACGATACCGCGCCCCCTTGCAACGCTCGCTGATCACAGGGGACAAACGCCGCAGGGCACTGGCATCCAGCAGCTGAATCTCTTCGTCTCCAAGCTTCTCGCGCTGCATCTTCACAAGCTGGGCCAGCAGATCCATCTCCTCGTCGGAAGTCGCGATGTCCAGACTCCCCCGCCGCCACAACCCAAAGTCAACTCCAAGCTCTGCCTCGAACGCGTCAAGCATCCGGTCGTTTTCAGCCACATAGATCCAGCGTTTTGCGATCTCGGCCGGGTCGCTGTCCCGACCATCGATCTTCATGATCATCCCACCGCAACGCCCCGTCGCCCCGGACACCGCGTTCCGTTTCTCCAGCACCACCACCGACCGACCCAGACGCGACAGATGGTACGCCAGCCCACAACCCACCAGGCCAGCGCCAATCACAATCACACGGTTGTTCAGAGATCTCTTCACCTGCTTCTCCGCTTAAGAATCTCGATGACGAGGGGGGAGCGAGGCGGCACCGTGCAGCGGATCCAAACGGCATTCCGTCCATCCGCTTTCATGGTAACCGCTGGGTCTGTTCCCTCCGGCGCATAGAGCGTCTTTGGAGTCGTCGCGTAGTACTTCACAGGCAACTCGACGCGTGCCTCGACAGTGTGCGCGGCATCATCGATGTTGTAGAGCACGAGAGCAAAGGCGCGGTCGGGAGATTTCCACCACGTGGCTTGCACCGCTGGCTGCGTGATGTCGTACCCACGCGAGGACCAGCCTCGGTACCAGGTGAACGCCACGGGAGGATTCTCCCCGCTGAGCACGGGCGGGCGCATCATGGTTCCGTAGGTCAGATATGGTCCTGCGACACGCCCTGCGGCATATCGTCTGCGCGTTGCCTCGTAGGCGATCTCGTAGTTCTTGTACTCGTTGACGAGCGTAGGCTGATTCCAGCCCGCTTTCACCCCCCAGAGGAAGGCCTGCCCGAACTTCGCGATGTAGCCACGCGCACCAGGTTGCTCGAGATCCGGTTTGCCGACCCAGGCGCTGTACAGGATCGTGTAGTCGTGGTAGACCGATTGGGCGAGAGGAATGGCTGACACGCGGGCGCCTTCCAAGTACTGATTCGTCGTGTTGCAGGCCACAAAGGCGTCCAGCTCCGCCATGTTGCCCTCCCAGAAGCTCTCGGCCGTGAAGCAGAACTCCGGATCGATCTTGCGAGCGCGCTCCTTGATGGCCCTGACCATGCGCCGGTTGTTGGCGATGTAGGCACGCCCCCCGCCGCGCTCCTCGCCATAGTTCGGATTGAAGTTCAGATAGGTGCCCGCGTGGTTGTTGGAGTCCAGATAGGCGGCCCGGAACCCTGCCTTGGCCATCTTCTCGACCGTGTCGCCCAGCGCTTTCTCCCAAACGGGGCCTGGGGAGGCGATGGCGCAGACGCATGCGTGGAGCTTGCTCGCAGAGAAGTCCCACACCAGCCGTTTGCCCTCGAAGGTGCGCACCGTGTGGTCCACGCCGTTCAAGGCCTTGAAGCTGGGGGACTCCACATCCCAGCACACCCCTTGGATGTATCCCATGATGGCGTAGTTGTGGCTCTTCGCGTCCTGCAGGAATGCTTTATCCGTGTCTCTGAGGGGAAAATGGTCCGGCGTTTCGGACTGCGACTGGCCATTCTTTCCCCAGCCTCCTGCGTGCATGCCCACGTTCAGCCCCTTGTACAGCGCCTGCACCTTGTCTGCGTAGAGCCGCTCGCGACCGGATTTGTGGAAGCCCCAGAGGAGCCATTCGTCGATCTCCTTGAACCACTGCGGCGTATCCGCGCGGCTCAGCAGCGGTCCCTGTTTGGTCCAGCTCTGGCCAAGCGCCCACCGCCGGTAGATCTTGGCGGCATCATACCAGTCACCGCGGAACGTCCGAAGCACGGTGTCGTAGGGCACTTCCCATTCCTGGGGCACTCGCCGCACATTGTCCGGCACATGCACGACCGCCCAGGACAGGGATTGCTTGCGATCCGTCTCCAGCAAGTACCGTTTCACATACTGCTCGCTGTCGAAGCACCCGAGGTAGAGTCCATCGCCCTTGTGGTAGTAGGCGTCGAACTGCATGCTGTGTCCAGAACGGTTGGGCTGGAACCGGCGATCCTTGCCCAGCAACCCCTTCCGGATCGGATTCCGGATCAAGCGCCCGGTGTAGCAGGGAATCGCCAAACGGTCCGCCTCAAAGTCCCCATCCGTCGGCCCCACTCCCTGAACCAGCGGGGCGACGAGATACAGGACGGTGTGGGTCTTGCTGCGATTCGAGAATCCAGCCCGGAACCGGGCGAACTCGTCGCCGGGTTTCAGCCTCACGGTCACGGATACATCGAGAACCCCCTTCGCCCCCCCAACATCCATGCCCTTCCAAACGAGTGTCAGGGAATCGGCGCCCCGGGAGACCGAGCACTGTGCTTGCGCCTCGGCAGCGGAGAGGACGATCAAATCATCGCCCTCGCTCCCATCGTCCATGCGCGTGCCCCCATCGGCCCGTTCCGGATCGAGACTCAGCTTGGCCGTGGTCGGCGCCGCATTGGGATCGATCTCCGGAATGCGCCGCAGGTGGATGCGCCACAGAGAACCATCTCCTCCCCCATTGAGAAATTCGTGCCCATTGGCACCCACCGCGCTCAGCAACCCACCGCCTTGCTCCGGGGAACGAAACGCCAGCTCCAAAGAGCCATTTTTGATTCGGAGACCATCGGCGCTGTTCAAGAAATGGCTGAGCCAGGCGGGATAAGTCTGTCCGTGAGTCGTGCCCGCGCCCTTCATGGCCGCGCCGTAGGTGATGCTGTCCCCGAGGCAAACCACCCGGTCGCCCGGCTTGACCAGGGGCTTGAGCACGGACGCGTACAAACCCGCCATCACCCGGTAGCCCTCGGCCGTGAGATGGACACCATCCCGAGAGCGACTATTGGCCGCATTCCGCAGAAGACTCTTCTTTCCGTCCACGGAGCCGAAGGGCGCCAGGGCGCGCGCCAGATCCACAAACGGCAGCTTGTTCTTCTTGGCAAGATCCCGCACCGCCTGGTCAAACGTCGCCAGATGCGCGTTCAAATCCGCCTTTTGCGGATGTTTTGGGTGGCGTTCGGCCAGATATTCGGGGACAATGGGATTGGGAGTCGTCAGCACAATGGTGCGGACTCCGCAGGCACGGGCACGGTCGATCATCTGCTGAAGATTCGCGCGAAAGGTTTCGACGGAGACAAGTTTCCCCGAGTTCAGAGCGTCGTTGATGCCGAAGTAGAGAATCAGATGCTGCGGGGGAGTCGCCTCCACATCGCGTTGAAACCGCCCCAATCCATTGACAGAGCTATGTCCTCCAACCCCCCGGTTTTCGACCATTACACGCGGTGCCGCCGCTGTGGCCTGCGCCGTCATCATTCCCGCCATCGCCACCACCCCCAACCATCGACTCAATCGGTGTTTCATCTCGTTTCCATTCCCTGCGGGATATTCATGAGGCATCACTGGGCAAGTCAATCACAGTAACACAGTCCCTCGGGCTTCCGAGCCGTGAGATCCGCTATTTTCGTGAAAACTCGGTCTCCAGAACTCCCTCCTCCAGGGGTTGACAGTATCCGTGTGCACGGGGATAGTGCCATGGTTGGCAAACACGGATCACACAACGAGAGCCAAGGAGATGACTGCCATGTTCACACGATACTTCGCCCTATTGACACTGGTGCTCTGCGCGGGCTGCCTCACGGTGGTTCCGAATCCATTGTCCCAGTATGCTCCCCCCGACGCACTTTCCGCACGGACGGGCCACGGCGCTGCGGAACTCGCAATCTTCGTGTCTCCCTGCGGCGACGACGCCTGGACAGGCACACTGCCAGCACCCAACGATGACGGCACGGACGGGCCGCTCGGAACAATCAAAGCGGCCCAGGCCGCTGTGCGCGCGCTTCGTGCGAACTCCGCAACGCAGCAACCCGTCACCGTGTTCCTCCGCGAGGGTGTCTACGCGCTCGACGAAGCGCTGGTGTTCACCCCGGACGACTCGGGGGCGAAAGGCGCGCCAACACTCTATCGTCCCTTTGGCGAAGAGGACGTCTCCATCTCGGGCGGCACCTCCGTGACAGGATGGACCCGCAGCGGAGGTCTTCTAGTCGCCCACCTGCCAGAAGGCGTCAATCCCCGCTTCCATCGTCTCTACATCAACGGCTATCGCCGCACGCTGGCCCGCACGCCGAACGAGGGACACTATCACCGGATCGCCCGGATGAATGGCATTTGGGACGAGAAAGACGGAACGACGACGGATGTTGGCCAAAAGCGCTCCTTCGCATTTCACGAGGGGGATTTTCCAAAGTTGCCAGGCTATGCGGGGGTCAACGCCGTGGCTATGCGCAACTGGGAATCGGCCATTCTGCCCGTCCAGGAAGTCAACTTCGAACGCCACGCCGTGCTTTTCACCGGACCGATGAAATGGGATCTTCGCAAGGGGGACCGCTACTATCTCGAGGGTTTCCGCGACGCGCTGGATGCCCGGGGGGAATGGTGGTGCGATCGCGAAGCAGGGCTGCTGTACTACAAACCGCTGAGAGGCGAACGCGTCGGAGCTCTGCATTGCATCGTCCCAAGACTCACCGAACTGGTCGTGCTCAAGGGCGATCCAGGCACGGGCAGGTACGTCGAACACCTGACCTTCGAGGGCATCACCTTCCGCGACACGGACTATCTCCTTCCCCCGACGGGGCATAGCGACTGGCAGGCGGCCGTCACCATCCCCGCCGCCATCCAGGCGGACGGCGCGCGCGACGTCGTCATCCGCCGTTGCGTAGTCCGCAACATCGGGCAGTACGGCATCTGGTTCCGAAGAGGCTGTATCCGCAACACCATCGAGCAGACGGAAGTGTACGACCTTGGCGCTGGAGGCATCCGCATCGGCGACGAACGCGTGCGAAAGAAAAAGGAAGAGCAGACCTCCGCCAACACGGTCCACAACTGTTTCATCCACGACGGATCAAGCGTCTTCTACGGCGCCATCCCGCTATGGGTCGGACAGAGCAGCGACAACACGCTCACCCACAACGAAATCTGCGACTTCAACTACACCGGCCTCTCCGTCGGCTGGAGCTGGGGCTTCGGACCCACAGCCTGTCACCGTAACGAAATCGCCTACAACCACCTGCATCATCTCGGGCGCGGCGTTCTCTACGACATGGCTGCCATCTACACACTCGGGATCTCCACCGGAACCCACATCCACCACAACCTCATCCACCACATCTGGGGGTTTCTCGAAGGCTATGGCGCCGGCGGCATCTACCCCGACGAGGGAAGCAGCGGATTGCTCATCGAGAACAATGTCGTCTACGAGACGCAGAATGGAGGGCTGACGGTCCACTACGGCCGCGACATCGTCGCCCGCAACAACATTTTCGCCTTCGGGCAGCGCAGCCAGGTCCATCTCGGGCGCAAGGACAAGGGTTCAAGCCAGACATTCCGCAACAACATCATCCTCTATCGCGAGGGGGGACTCTTCCAGCGCATGTGCGAGCTGGAGGCCGACCGCAATCTGTACTGGAGCACTGGCGAGGACCCGCTTGCGTTTCCCGGTGGTCTCACATTCGCCAAGTGGCAGGAAGAGGGCTATGACCAAAACTCTCTCATCGCCGATCCATTGTTCCTTGACGCCGAGAAGTGGGACTTCCGCCTCGCGGCGAACTCCCCCGCACTCGCACTTGGCTTCAAGCCCATCGACATCAGCACGGCTGGACTCGTGGGAGAGGCACAGTGGACGGACAGGCCAGGCCGAGTCCGGCGCCCCAAGCTGAACCAGCTTCCCAGGAAGGCCGCCAGGCCCCCGACACCCGTATTCGACGACTTCGAGACTTCGGCCGCAGGCGCCGCACCCGCCTTCGGCATCACCCACGGAGTCAAAAAGACGGGCGCCTCCATCAGTGTGACGGACGAATGCGCCGCCACAGGGAAGAGATCCCTCAAGTTCGTCGATGCCGCGGGAATGAAGAACGACTGGGATCCGCATCTCTATGTCCACCCCCGCTTCACGGGCGGCACGGTGACGGGCAGCTTCGACTTGCGTCTGGAGAAGGGCGCGATCCTCTCCCACCAGTGGAGGACCGATGACCAGCCCTTCGTCACGGGACCCACCATCCTGGCAACTGCAGGCGGCGCCCTGGTCGCCAGCGGGGAGACCATCATCGATCACATGCCCGTCGGAGAGTGGGTCCACATCGAACTGCGTTGCCGAACCGGCAAAAAACCATCCGGGGAATACACCGTTACGGTCACCCTCCCCGACGCCAATCCCGTGGTCAAACGCGTCCCATGCAGCACCAGATTCAAGGCTCTGAACTGGTGCGTATTCGTCTCCGACGCCACCGAGCACACCGTCTTCTACCTCGACAACGTGAAGATTAGCAGCAAGGACTAAGTTCCGATGAACCCCACTGCACTCGTCTTCGGTCTAGGTTCCAGCAGCCTGTTTGCCTCGCGGGCATTTGTCCCCGCGTTTCTCACCTCCCTCTTTCTTCGCTTTGGCGACCGCCTGCCGTTTCTCTCCGACCTACCCTTGTTTGGCGACCTTGGCGGCGAGCCCACATGGTTCACCCACGGAGCGGTCATCGCAGCGCTGGGAATCCTGGCTGCGCTGGAGGTGGCGGCGACCAAGAGCCCGGAGGCCGATGAAGCGCTGGCAATCGTGGACCAGTATCTGAAAGTGGGCATGGCCATTCTCTGCACCCTCGGCGTACTCACATCCGCAGACAAGGGCTTCATCGAGGAGACCATTGCTCCGGCCCAGCAGGGGGCAAGTCTTCTGGGCACACTGGTGCTGCCTTTCGTTGGGGTTGTCGTGTTTTTCCTGGCTGGGCTCCGTGCTGATCTGAAGGAAGTGCTCTTCGAGATGGATGAGGACGACGACCTGGGACTGCGCAAGCTGCTGAGCTGGGCCGAGGATTCCTGGGTGCTGGCAGGCACCCTCGTGCTGATTCTCTATCCCCTGGTCATGATTGTGATCCTGGGTGTCGTGTTCGGGGTCATGCACATGATCCGCAAATACTTGGAGCGCAGAGAGGACAGGAGCAAGACTCCTTGCGAAGGGTGCGGAGAAGCGGTCTACGCCTGCGCGCTCGAATGCCACGCCTGCCACAAAGAGACGGCCGAGCCCCACGTCATAGGATTCTTCGGACAAAGTCGCGACACGGTCGTGACCGACCGGGAACAACACGCGCTGGACCTGGCCGAAAAGCGGCGATGCCCAGCCTGCGCCACTCGACTCCGAGAACGGAATCCCAGGCAGATTTGCACCCAATGTGGACACCAAGTGTTCGGGGAAACCACCTTTGAGAAGCA
>JAGLDW010000430.1 GCA_023145395.1 Lentisphaeria bacterium
CTGGTGCAAAACCCGGCAGCGCCGGACGCATCGCGCCTTTGGACGGAAATCGATCGGGTTGTCACCGAGCAGTATGACTACGGAGACTCCGCCACTGTGGATGCCGCCCGAAAGGTGATCGTCGAGGGTCTATTCCAGTTTCTGCGCAAAAATCCAGACTGCCGGCTCCCCATGCTCCACGGATCTCTAGCGAAGGCCCAGGACACCACGGGACAGAGAAAGTTTGCTGAGATGACCATGCGCGAGGCTTGGCGCAAGTTCCGCGGAGACAAACAACTGAAACGACTCGCCAAACGCATGAAAATCTCGCTGAACTAGCCCGATTTGTCCCTGGCCCGCAACAACCACGTCTCCTTGCTACCCAAGAACGTTGGGCTGTGTGAAAGAACGATCACAGTAGATTGGTGGGCGAATGACGCGGGAGACGGCCTGTAATCCGAGGGGGAAACTCATGGGTTTCATCAACAACATGGTAGCTCGCATACGGCTTCGACGAGATGGTGTGCACATAGATAGCGTTATGCAACTGAATAAATCGTTGAGCCTGAAAGTCGAGTCTCCTTGTTTCCTTGGTGGAGCGAGGTTCAGCACCTCTCATTCTGAACCAGGCACGATTGGCGCAAATTCCTATTTTCGTTCTGACATTCGTTTCTCCTCCTTTCAGTCAATTGGACGTTTCTGCTCAATCGCTCGAGGCGTTCGAGCAGGGGATGGGGACCATCCCGTCGATTGGATCTCGACCCACCCCTTTACGTACACGGCCAAATACACGGGACGCCCCGAGTGCATGGCCAATGCCAGCGACCTGCTCAATCGGGGACCGGTGATTGGCAACGATGTCTGGATTGGCCTCAATGCCGTGTTGCTGGGAGAGGTGACTGTAGGAGACGGCGCCATCGTTGCGGCCGGGGCAGTGGTAACCAAGGATGTTGAGCCGTACAGCATCGTCGGCGGCGTGCCTGCACGTCATATCCGATATCGCTTCCAGAAGGATGTGTGCAAACGTTTGCTGGAGACCCAGTGGTGGAACTATGATCCTGCCAAATTGGTGGAATTCAAATGTGATGATGTACAGGAGTTCCTGCGCTGTTTTGATCCGACAGCGCTATCCCCCATTGTGTACCCGCTTCTATCAATAGAAAAACAGGGGCGGGTAATTCGACATCTAGACACTATCTGATTTGCGAGGGTGGAGGGTGGAAGGCGAGGGCAAGGCATCCATACGATGGTGTCTCTATCCGGATTGGGCCCGGGGTCCATCACAATCGGCGTGATGGCGCAACATCTTCCACCCCGTCTTGAGTTTTTCACGGCGCCTGCCGCAGGCCTTGCCGGGCGCCTACGGGCTGATCTCGATCGGCAGATGCGTGGTCGGTCCCCACGCGCCCTCCTTGGAGCAGGCACGCACGTGGAACCACCAGCGCCCTGGCTCCAGGTCGTGGAACGATGCCTCCTCGGATCGCGTGTCCGAAACCGTCTCCGCAGGCACGGTGTCCGGCTTGCTGTCCAGCACATGGGAATAACCCCCCACGGGGGTGTCGGAGGGCATGCGCCAGTGGAATATAGGATTGCGGCCGGACGGCGAGAAAATGACAAAGTTGTCAATCAGGATGCGGGCATCGGCTGGGTTGACATAACCGCCCCCGTGGTGGTTTGTCGCCCACAGCGAGAGTTCCGACACAGTAATCCCCCCTCTCTTTGACGGATCGGGAAACCGCTTGTCCAAGATCATCCGACCGAGATCGAATTCAACATGATGCCACTGGCCATCCTGCTGCGCACGGCTGGTCTTGCCGATGACGGCACCCCGAAAATAGGCGGCATGCGCGTTGGTTCCCGTCCATTCGACCATGGTCATAGCCTCGTTCGCCAACAGGGAAAAGTTCAGCGCGCAACCTGGTTGCTCAAACTTGTAGTCGAAGGCGACCATCGGCCACTGCCGCGGGTCCCAGGCCGTGCGCCGGAAGTAGGTGGAGAAGAATCCTCTTGGCCCAAGGTTGACCAGTTCCATGCAGCCATTTCCCGTGGCCGCATCGTCCCTGCGAGCCAGCGCCCATGCCATTCGCCGAATGCTGAACTCGCCGGCCTCCACAGCGGGATTCTCGGGATGTCTCTGCCACTCGAACTCGTTCAAACAGAGACGATTCGAAGGCACGTGGGAGACAAAAGGCGCAGGCACGCCGCCGGTCGTTGCTGCCTGGACGGCGGACTCTGCCGGTTTCACCACGGGGGATGCCCCCACAGCGGGCGCCAACCGGAGGTGCACTGTATCGCTCCAGCCTTGTTTGCCTTTCCGTGCGCGCACATGCAGCCAAGACGCCGTCTCCTTGCCGGAAATCTGGAATCGGGCAGCGCCGTTGACCTTGGGTGCCGGCACGGTGTCTGGCGACTCGTCGGCAATCCAGCTCACACCAGCCAGCGCCTTGCCGTTCATTGTCGCGACACTCACCTCGAGCACGCCGTCGGATGGGAGCGCGGGAACAAGCTGCACATTGTCGAACCAGTATGCGGTGTTGCCAGGCGTGGTCATGCGTGCGGAGTCCGCAAAGGCAAGGGCCTCGATCCGCACCGATTGCCTGGGGAAGCGAGAACGAAGTGCCGCACCCAAATCGAAGTGGACGCGCCGCCATGTTCCATCCGCCACGAAATCAGACATGCGCCCAATCACGGGCCACGTCGCATCCAGCCCAGTGCCCTGCACTTCGAACAACTTCCCGTTGGCCTTCACGATCAAGTTCGTCTCCACACCTTCGGAGAGCCGACACTCGAACGAGAGGCCCGGAAAATCCTCGAGTGGATACGATGTGCGCCGAATCCATGCTCCAGCCGGTCCCCCAACTCTCGTGTTCAGCAGCCGGATGCAGCCATCCCTAGTCCCCTGCCTGCGGTCAAGCGAGACCAGCGCCCCGTCCACGCCTCCAAGGCGCGCCCACTCCCCCGTCGTCCCCTCGAAGCAGTCCACCGCCACCCTGCCGTGCATGCGTACGACCAGTCCCTGTGGTGGTCTGAGCTTGGTGCCGGTCGGCTTCCAAAGCGGGGGGGAAAGATCATAGCTGGAGCCCGCCCGATTCACCCCAAGTCCCGCGATCTGCTCAAGCGTGCGATACGGACTCGCAAGCCACACACGATCGAGAACCATTGGGCCACGGGGAAAAAAACGGTGAAGTTGCCCGGGGAAGTCCAGGCGCACATAGCGCCATCCATCAGGCATCTCAAACGTGTGCGCGACACCTAGATCCAGGACGCGCTCATCAGCCTCATGCTTCCCCAGCACCGTCGCAGCTCCCGTATGCCCGCGGATTTCACACATAATGCTAAGCGCAAGTGGGTCCTTCGTCCTGATCGCGAACTCGACCGCGCCGGTCTCCCGTAGATTCACCGGACCGTCGGACAGCGGATGCAGGAACAGGTTTCCCGATTCAGGATTTGTGATTCGGGTGTAGGAGCCACGCGGTGAGGACGAGTCCGCAATGCTCTCTCCGTTGCCACTATGCGCACCAAGTCCCGCCACGCCAGCGCTGCGCTCGTACGACATGGTGGCCCGGGCCAGTGCCAGGCCATTCGCACCCCAGGTCCAGACGCCAAAACGCTCCCCGGTCAACGGTGTGGGATCCTGAAAATCGAAAATGCGCTCCAACCCCATGAAGTTCGCGTTCTCATCATGGGCCGCCGCCTCGACGATGATCCTTCCCCCAATGCGCTGGATGCGGAGCTGTTGCCAGACACGCGTCACTTTGTGGTACCAAGGCATGGGACGGCGACGCAAACTGGGGTCCACGCGCCCATCCCATCGAGCCACCTCGCGCCCTGCGCGATAGAGTAGTGAAGGCGTGTCATAGGCGCCAAAGAGCAGCATGTAGCCAGAATCGAGATGCTCCCCGTCTGCGGAAAAAGCCACATTCACAGTGACGGGTTTCTCAAAGTGCACCCTCTGTGGGGTTCCCTCCATGGGCGCGGCGTAGATCTCCAAATCAAAGTCTCCCTGAAACCGACGCAAGTTCCAGAGAGTGGCGTTTCCGTTGGATACAACCGGCCCAAGACGACCTCGTCCCCCGAAGAATGACCATTTTGGCACGCAGGCCCATCGGTGCAAGCTTTTCCAATCGCCACTTTGCACACGCCAAGCAGTGGGTGCATGCTCAAAACTGTAGTCGAGTCGATTGCTGGACAAGACCTGCGCGGTGTCACGCCAGTCGGGACGCGACAGGCGCATGCCCATGGTCGAGCCCAGGCACGCTCCCACCCGGCCCGCCGTCAGCGGAGATGGGTCGCGCCAATCGAAGACCTGTTTCCCGTTCACGCTAAAACGGACATGCCCAGCCACGGCGGAAAATGTCAGCGTCTTGGGAGCCGCCACGGCAGCAGGAGTGGAGGCGACCTCCCGCCCGGCACGCAGAAGGCGAGCGGAGTCCGCCGTCAGTTCCACCCGGTATCCGGAGGACGTGTCGACAGGGTCCGCAAACAAAGCCAATTCCACTGGGTGACGCGGAAATCCAAGGCGCTGCCCTGGTCTGTACTTCCAGGAGAAACGGGCCTCGCGAAACAACCGTGTGCGGAACCAGTGCCAACCGGATCGGGTCCCCACCTGCCAGAGACTACGAGGATGGGACCACTGGGTCATGAACTTGTCCGTGAGAAACTTCTTGCTGGACAGATCGGACCATTCCTGCTCGCACGGGCCAAAGGGCAACGTGGGTACGAGCACCTTGCCATCCCCAACCGAGCGAATGCGCACATCATCAAAATAGACATCCCGACAACCTCGGACGCACAGCCCGACCTTCCCTCCCGTCAAATGTTCGTCCCAGACTCGAACCATCTCCACGCCATCCACAAACGCGCGAAGCTGATCACGGTGGGTGACGACGGACAGCCGCCGCCATTGCCCCGGCGCCAACGCAACCCGGGCCATCCCCAGCACAACGTCCTCGCCGGATTGACGCCGGATGACCCGCAGCGTCCCCGCTCCACCACGCTTCCCGGACCAGAGCAGGAGATGGTAGTTGTCTTCGCCTCGATAGTGGAAGACGAGCCCCCAGCTGGCGGGCAGACTCGAGACTCTTGCCGAGACGGACGCTTCATAGTCGTCCCAGAACCAGCGCGACTCCTTGGCGACCGCCAGCGCCTGGCCACCGGCAGCATCCCCCCAGAACTGGAACGCTCCCATGCTACTCCCGGGGTTCAGGCTGGTGTTGAGCGCGAAACGTCCCGACACGATCTCCCAGAGAGGTGCGGAATCCGCAACGCGGGCAAAGTCATCGTCCAGACGGATCCTCCCCGATCGTTGCGCCCGTATGCGCCCCTGTGGCCCGATGCCGCCTCCGGGCACAAGAGTTCCTCGGACTCGCTTGGTGAGGTGCTGGCCGTCCAGCAGAGACACATATCGACCATCCAAGCAGACACGCACACCCTCGCCGCGCTGCTTCAAAACCAGCATGTGGTCGCCGGGACGCAGATGGTTGGAGATGGCGCATGTGTCACGCCCCCCCCGCAACACAATTCCCCTCGATGCGGAAAAGTCCCCGGTCAAGGCAATCGACGAATCGGATGTGGCCAGCGTGAGACGGGCGGTGCCAATGCCATCTTCGCGCGAGACTTTGAAGGGGATGCGCACGTCGTACGCATCCGCATGCGAGACAGCGGCGCAGACGGCTATGAGAAAAGCGGCAAGAAGACGCTCTGGCATAGGGCATATTCCGTTCTTGCGCCTCACAATGCACCGTGGACGCGGAGGCATACTTGGGAAAGCACACTCCCTGCGGGGAAGACGGCAATGCATGGGTCTCGCCCGCAAGGAGTGCTTGATCGACAGCACACGGATTTTCCTACTTGGCGTAGGCGGAGGCCACCTTTTCCAAGGCGGCGACGATGTCGGCGACCTCCTGATCTCCGCAACTCTCGTGCATGGTGATGTTGAAGTTGCGGTCCGTCACCTCGATGGCGTTCTCGATATGCGCCTGCGGTGTCCGCGGGCCCTTGTAGTCGCTGCAGTCCCAGGGAAATCCCGACGTGCCGAAACACGCCTTGTCCTGGAACCAAGTGTACTCGGAGGGAATGGCGCGATACGAGGGGTTGACGCCGAGCCCTTCAGCACTCAGGGCCGCGCAGAACTGATTCTTCGACACAGTCAACGCATCCGGATCGACCGTCGTGCGCAGGAACCAGTAGCAGGACTGGGAGTCGGGCACCTGCCACCCGACGTTGACGATTGGGTTGTCGGCCAGCGCATCCCGTACGGCATTGCCCACTTTCACTCGGCTCGCGATCATTTGCGGCAGTTTCTTGAGCTGGCAGTTACCAATGGCTGCTGACAAGTCATTGAGATTGCAGTTGATGCCAGCGTACACATTGCCGTTTGTGCCATCCGCAGGATCGACGTTGAAGGGCTTCCCGCGGTCTGCGAAGCGTCTGCCCTGCCAATGCAGCTTCTCATTGCGCGTGAACACCACGCCCCCCTGCCCGCCTGTGCAGTGGTGCTTGCCGTTCATGGTGGAGAACGCCGCGATGTCACCGATCGTGCCGACACGACGCCCCTTGTAGGTGGTGCCATGGCTTTGCGCGCAGTCTTCGACCAGATACAGTCCGTGCTTCTTCGCCAGCGCGACAACCGGATCCATATCCACCGCGTCACCGGAGATGTGAGCCACGATGATGGCTCTTGTGCGCTCGGTGATCAACGGTTCGATCTGCTCGGCGCACGTGTTATACGTCCGTGGATCTGCATCCGCGACGACAGGCACGCAGCCAGCCATCACCACGGGCATAATGCCTCCGCAGTCGGTAATCGGTGGCACGATGACCTCTGAAAGTGCGTCGAGACGAAGTGCCCCGACGGCACAGAACACAGCGTTGGTTCCCGAGTTCACGCCATCCGCAAAACCACCTCCCATCATCTCTGCGAAATCGGTCTCGTATTGCTGTTCGTACTTGCCGTTGTAGCCAAAGGCGTTCCCTGACGCGATCGCGTCGTCAAACAACCGCATCGCCGCGGCCTTCTCTTCCTCGCCAATCAAACCGCGCGGGGGGAAGGGCTTCTCACGTACTTTTAGACCGCCGTCAATCGCCAGTTTTTCTGCCATCGGAACATGCTCCATGTGGGGGGGGGACAAACCATTGACACTGCACCATTGGAGTTCGAAACTCCAAAGGGGAAATAAAGTGAGTCATCGCCTCCTGTCAACCGGCAGGGACAGGATTTCGACCGGTGAAGCCAGTGACTTCGACGAGTGTGAGAGCGACATGCACAGTGCACTCTCAATGCACGGGTCGTTTCACCTTCCTAGCCCACTGGATCGTGAGAAAGAGAATCAGGACGCCCAGGAGACGCTGCATCGGACGCCCGTAGACAAGAAGAAACACGGCTAGACCAAAAGCCATGAGAAACATGCCCATGCCAATGGCCCGGATAAATTTGATGGTGCGAGGATAGCGCATCGTGACGCCATATCCTCCACCGTATTTGTGACGCCGCTTCTTTTTCCTCTTCTTTACGAGTTCCCTTCCCTCCTTCTTCGCCCGCTTTTCGCGGCCCCCGTACTCCTCGTTCAGGTCGTGCTTGTACTCAAGCACCGTGGCCAAGACCTCCTCCTCCAGCATGGCGGCCTCATGCTCCTCGCCTTCATCGTATCGAAAATCGTCCTCCGCAAGCCGGAGAAGCGTATGACCGAGGATGACTTCATCTCCGAAATTCAGTATGATGGGAGCATCGATGGCGGCCCCATTCACCAGTGTGCCGTGCCGACTCTGGAGATCCTGCATCGTGACTTGGTCGCCGAGTCGGCTGACTTGGCACTGCTGGCGAGAGCAACGGCGGTCGGGCACGACAAACTCACAGTCAATCCCACGACCAAGGGTTGTGACGCCTTGAGGAATCGTGATCGAATGACCAGCCTTCGAACCTGTTTCAATGACGAACTTGGGCATATGTCGTGAAAATTTTCCGGGGCCACCGGCCCACCGTGAGCATGCACACCTCTCAGCGCATGCTCAGTAAGCTACCAACCCGCCATTCCTATGAATGTACAATAGAACCCAATACGTTCATTTTCACGTTGCCGCGAGCCCTTTCTCGAAGGAGAGAGAGACCATCGGCGCTCTGTACCACAGAAATCGTCTTCCCCAGGCCCGACTCAAACGCATCCCAATTCTCCGGCAATGCGACAAGGGAGCCTCTACACATCGAACGCGCGCGGAGGGCCGAGCACCTCGGAGAGAAGGATGCCCCGACGCAGCGCCGACCGGCCCTTCACGCTCAGACTGACAGGAGAACGGGTACCTCGAGCCAGCTGCTTTGTCATTGCCTGGGCCTTGGGAAACGCGCCGGAAAGACTTTCAGTCACAAGCTTGCTCGCCTGGCGCTGGCCGGTCTCATTCATCTCGCCGAGTGTTCCAAGATCCCCCGATAAAGAGGCAACGGGGAGGGGCTCCTTCACCCTCACCACGGCCTTTCGGCGCACCGGTGCGGGGGACGGGGGGACGGGCGGAGGCGTGGGCCTCGTCGCCTGCTCAATTCCCTGGCGCAACTGCCCAAGCAATTCATCCACAGTCGCCGGAGGCCGACGGCCAACTTGGGGCACCTCGCCCCGCTCCTGCCAGCCATCCTCGGAGTCGCCCGCCGGACGGTTTTCCTGATAGTCCTTCATGGACTTGGATATCTTGCTGACAAGGACGAGGACCACCACGGCGGCCCAGATAAGTCCTACAATGGCTCCACCCATAGGAATGTCTCCTGAAGCGAAAACGCGTCTCGGATCATCTCTCTACTGCTGCTGATCCTGGCCCGACGGCTCCTCGCCAACAATGCTGTTGCGCATTTCGGTGTCGGCCTTGAGGTTCTCCATGCGATAATAGTCGAGCACCCCGAGATTCCCATCCCGCAGCGCGGTAGCCATTGCCAGGGGCACCTCGGCCTGGGCGGCGACCAGCTTCGCCTGCATCTCCTGGATGCGCGCACGCATCTCCTGCTCTGTGGCGACGGCAGCCGCCCTGCGGACCTCGGCTTTCGCCTGAGCGACTCGCTTGTCAGCTTCAGCTTGATCGGCCTGCAGGCGGGCGCCGATATTGTCACCCACGTCCACGTCCGCAATGTCGATGGAGAGAATCTCGAAGGCTGTGCCGCTATCCAGCCCCTTGGACAGAACGCGCTTGGAGATCAGATCCGGATTCTCAAGCACGGTTGCGTACGTCTGCGAGGAGCCGATCGTAGTGACGATTCCCTCGCCCACGCGGGCGATGATCGTCTCTTCACCCGCGCCACCCACCAGGCGGTCAAGGTTTGCACGCACTGTCACACGCGCTTTGGCCTTCAGCTGGATTCCATCCTTCGCGACGGCATCGATGGTGTTGCGCCCCTTGGACGGATCCGGGCAGTCGATGACTTTCGGGTTGACGCTCGTGCGCACGGCGTCGTACACATCACGACCCGCCAAGTCGATAGCGGTGGCGCGGGTGAAACCCAGCTCAATGCCTGCCTTGTCAGCCGCGATCAGAGCGTTCACCACTTTCAAGACATTGCCGCCGGCCAGAAAGTGCGCCTCCAACTCGTCGGTGCTGGTCTGGTCCAGTCCCGACTTTTTCAGTCGGATGAGCGCATCGACGATCAACGTGGGGGGGACATGGCGCAGCTTCATCCCGATCAGGCTGGTGAGGCCCACACGCGCCTTGGACGCGAACGCGCGCACCCAGACATTGAAGAAATACAGCACCGTGAAGGCAAAGACAATGCCAGCGATGACGAGGGCGACGAGTAGCAGGGCGAAAATCGGGTTCATGGTGTGTTTCTCCTTCTCGCTCCCGGCACCTTGCCGAGGGCATTGCTTCTGTCAGACAACTTCTTCGACGGCCGCGACAACCACCCGGTTGCCCTCCACCTTCACGACCTTGATCTCACTATGGGCATCAATCATCTCGCCCTGCGTCACAACATCCACCTTCTTCCCATCAAAATGCGCCGTACCGGACGGCCGCAGCGACGTGTGCGCCTCACCAACCACACCCAGCAGTTCCGCCTTGGCTGGATCGTACGCATGCCAATCGTGCGCGTCGCTGTTCAAGATCAGCCTCTTCCCCACTGGGGTCCGGGGAATGAACGTAATCCACAGGTAGAACCCGGCAAAACCAAACACGACTGAACCAAAGAGCAGCCACGATCCCCAGACCGGGCCCTTCAGCACATAGGCGGACACAATGCTCACAGCAATCAGGACACCTCCGAGAACACCCAGAATCCCACCAGGCACAAACACCTCGCAAAAAACGAGAAGAGTCCCGGCTACAACTAGTGCTATGATGGCGGTCTCAGCGTCCATATTCCAGCCATTTGAGTCGCTTCGCCAAAGAACCAAACAAAGTTGTTGGGAAGGTACGTGTCACCAGGCAAGTGTGCAAGCGTGAGGGGGGAAGTTATTGCGGCGTGGGTGTCTTGCGAAGCCCAGCCCGGCGGTGCATTGCTATGACACACTCCCCGCAGGCGGATACAACGTCATGAAACAGTCGTGGAAAGTCTGAAAGGTGCCCTCCTCAATATGCGAGCGGACCTGACGCATGAGATCCAGGTAGAAGTGCAGATTGTGCGTCGTCATCAGCATGCTGCCGAGCATTTCGTTGGTGTTCAGCAAATGCCGGATGTAGGCGCGGGTGAAATGGCGGCAGGCGTAGCACGAACACGTATCGTCGATGGGGGAGAAATCATTCTTGAAGCGACCTGCCTTGATCGGAATCGTGCCAGTCGCCGTGTAGGCGCTGCCGTTGCGCCCGAGGCGGGTAGGCAGCACACAGTCGAACATGTCGATCCCGCGGGCGACGCCCGCCACAAGCTGCCGTGGCGTGCCCACTCCCATCAGGTAGTGCGGTTTTGCAGGAGGGAGAACGGGGGCGCACCAGTCGATCACCTCAAGCATCTCCTCCTCTGGTTCCCCCACGCTCACCCCTCCGATGGCCACGCCGTCGAAGTCGAGAGCGGCAGTGGCTAGCACAGCCTCGCGCCGCAAATCCTCGAACACGCCTCCCTGCACGATCCCGAATACAAGTTGCCCGGGAGCGCGAGGTTGCTCGCGGCACATGGCCGCCCAGCGCTGGGTCAATCGCAGTGATTCCTCGGCCTCCTCGTGAGTGGCGGGATAGGGGGTGCATTCGTCGAACACCATCGCGATATCGCTGCCAAGCGTCCGCTGAATCGCCATCGCCTCCATGGGGCCGAGGAACAGGCGCGTGCCGTCAATGTGCGACTGAAACTCCACACCGTCGGGATGCAGCTTGCGCAATTTGCTGAGGCTGAAGACCTGATAGCCACCACTGTCCGTGAGAACCGCGCGCTCCCAATTCATGAACCGGTGCAGCCCACCCGCGCCCTCCATGATCTCCATCCCGGGGCGAAGATTCAGGTGATATGTGTTGCCCAGGATGATCTCGGCGCCCATATCCTCAAGGTCCCGCGGCATCATCGCCTTGACAGTCGCCTGCGTTCCCACGGGCATGAAAACCGGTGTCTGCACAGTTCCGTGGGCCGTCGTCAACTCACCCCTACGGGCAAGACTATGCGGATCGTTCTCCAGGATGCGGAAGGACATGACTGGGTATTCCGGAACGTGGTGAAAAAGGGCGCGACACGAAAAAGCTCCATGAGAGAGGAAATGTAAGCTGACGAGAGATCCGATTCAAGAGTCCGCGAGACCGCCCTCCGGTTGCATTGCCCATGCTCTCCGATAGAGTAGTTGGCTAGAAATCGTCAGCCCGAAACAGGGCGGGAATCGTCCCGACGGCTAGGAGCCTCTCTGCATGAAATATGGTCTTGCGTTGGTGTTGATCATGCTTGGAATGGGGGCAAGCGTCCTCCTCTTTCAGCTTGCCTCCCATCCCTCCGTGCCCAAAGGCATCCCCGCGTCCGCCCCCGAAGTGCAGGGCCTCCTCGAATCCTCGCTGAATTTTCAGTATTCCCCGGGCAAACACGGCGGCCAGTTCCGGAACACCATGTCT
Source organism: Lentisphaeria bacterium (assembly GCA_023145395.1). Classification (GTDB taxonomy): domain Bacteria; phylum Verrucomicrobiota; class Lentisphaeria; order Oligosphaerales; family Lenti-02; genus JAGLDW01. The sequence continues at coordinate 11,974 of JAGLDW010000430.1, forward strand.
GCCGATCTTCAGACGTTCAACGCGGTGCTCAGCACCGACGCGACATCGTCGAGCATTCTCGGCTGGATGTATCACGGACTGCTCGACCGCAATCGCGCCACCTATGCATGGGAGCCACGCCTAGCCGCCGCCATGCCTGAAAAAGTAGATGAAGAAGGCCTGGTTTGGGATGTGAGGCTGCGCGAGGACGTGCGCTGGTTCGACGGAACGCCTCTGACCGCTGACGACGTGGTCTTCACCATCGACCGAATCATCTACAACGAGACCATCCTCACCAGCTGGCGCTACAGCTGGGAGCTGGAGGACACCGACCCCGAAACCGGGCGGCAGATCAAACGCAAGGTGAAGGTCGAAAAGACAGGACCCTACCGCGTCCGTTTCACGCTACCCTACAAATGGGCCTACTTCCACGAGGCGCTGGGCACGGAGATCATGCCCCGACACGCACTTGAACAGGCGGTGGACGAGGGACGTTTCAACGAAAAATGGAATCTGCAGACACCTCCGCACCGGATTGTCGGCTGCGGCCCCTACAAGATCAAGTCCTATCGCTTCAACGAACGACTCGTTCTGGAGCGGAACCACGACTACTTCCGCAAGAACCAGTTCGAAGCCACCATGCCGCATCTGGACGAGATCGTGTAC
>JAGLDW010000431.1 GCA_023145395.1 Lentisphaeria bacterium
CGCGGACTCGATTTCATCAGCATGTACCACCGGCAGAAATCGGCCAACTACACCATCTACCGGCGCGGACCGGGCACCGGAACCCGCTTCCTCGTCTTCAACATGAATGGACGAAAGAAAGCCGACGGCACCCCCTTTGTCCCTCCCCACAAGCTCGCCTGGTTCCGCGACCGGCGCTTCCGACGCGCCGTCGCCCACGCCATCGACCGCGACCGCATTCGAAAGACCATCTTCCACGGCTTCGCCTACACGCAGAACTCCCCCGTCAGCGAAGCCAACACCCGCTTCTTCAGCGGTGCCCGCACCGACGGGGAGTTCGCCAAATACCCCCTCGTCGTCTACGAGTTCAATCTGGAAAAGGCGAACGCTTTGCTGGACGAAATGGGCATGACTGGCCGCGACGGCGAGGGCTACCGTACCCAGGCCGATGCAAGCGGCGAGACGCACCGCGTCGAGTTCCTCATCAACACCTACGCGCAAAGCCCCGAATATCAGAAGATCGCCAGCATCATGAAGGATGACCTCAAGGCCGTCGGCATCAAAGTCAACGCCCAGCAAATTCCCTTTGCCGCGCTCGTGCGCAAGCTCATGCGCGAATGGGACTGGGAGACGATCATCATCGGACTCACGGGAGGCTATTCCGACCCCATGAACGGGGGACGAAACGTCTGGCCCACCACCGGCAATCTGCACATGTGGAACCCCCGCCAGAAGAACCTCTCCACCGCCTTCGAATGGGAGAAGGAGTTGAACTCGCTCTTCGAGCAGGCGCAGAAGACCCCGAGCGAGGCCGAGCGTCAGTTGCTGGCCGCCCGCTTCCAGCACATCGTCACCCGCGAGGTGCCTCTGATCTACACCGTCCAGTCCGAATCCATCACCGCCGTCCGCAACCGCTTCGGAAATTTCAACCCTTCCGTCTATTCGCTGGTGGACTACATGATGATCTTCGACCGCAACGCCAAACTCATACAGCAATGACCCCACCGGGAGCAACCCGTGCGCGCCTACATCCTACGACGCATTCTCATATCGGTCCCTCTGGTCTTCCTGATGACTTTCGTCGTCTTCGCCGTCATCAACATGAGCCCCCAGTCGGCCATCGACCAGTTCGTGTTCGACCCCAAGATCCCCGCCCAGCTCGTCGAGCAGGAAAAGGAACGAACCGGCTACTACGACAGCCTGCCGATCCGCTATCTCAAGTGGGTCTGCGGCGTCTTCGGCGACATCCGTCTCGGTCGTCA
>JAGLDW010000432.1 GCA_023145395.1 Lentisphaeria bacterium
TCCGAATCGCCGGAACTCGACCTTGCCGATGAGACGCCCGGATTTGCGGACTTCGCAGACCAGATCGTCCGGATCAGCCTTGACCTGCACGCGGGCGGCCCGGCCTCCGCGACGCTCGTGATCGCCGCGCAGACGCAGGACAACGCCCCGGGAACCTTCGCAAAGACCTTCGAGCTAAAGACCGATCCAGAGAAACCCGACGCACCGTTCAAGCTGAAGGCGGAGGTTACGCGCGCCGCATTGCTGGCAGCTGGCCTGAAGCCGGAAACCGTGCGGAGCGCCGTGCTGACACACGCAGGGGACGGCGCCGTCACCATCGCAGGTCTTTCCTACGGCCTGGAGCCCTACCACTTCCCGCGAGTCGGCGCCGACGACGCCAAAGAGACCAAAGACAGCAGCGCCGAAACCCGACGCCAGCGAACCCGCCCCTACATGGTCGTCGATCTGCGTGCGCCGGGAAGCAGCCTGCGTTTCGACCGCCTGGAGAGTCCCTACGCCGCCCGCTACATCGGTGCTGGCGACTGGTTGCCCATGGCGCCGATGACGACCACGGATGAAGCGGGGCGGAGCCTGGAGACGCCCAAGGTGCTGAACTACGACGAGGAGAGCAAGGAGCCGATCGCCCCGGACTTCCGCTTTCGCTTCCTGCGCTGGCGGTTCACCAACCGCTCCGAACGCGATGCGGAGTTCACGCTGGCCATTCTCACCGGAGAGAAGGAGCCTTTCGCCGAGACGACCGTCCCCCTGTCCGTTCCCGCCCGCAGCCGGAAGAATGTCGATGTGCCACTGTCGCAGTTGGCCGAGGAGGGAGCGGACCTAGCCCATGTGCAGGCGCTGGAACTACGGGCGCAGTCCGCCTTCAAGGTGGCCGTGGACCGCGTGTCCCTAGTCCTCGACCAAGCGCCGGTCGCCATCAAGGGAATCCCCAACTTCGGACTGAGCTACCGCGACAAACGACCTGTGCTCACCAAAATCTTCAGCGCGGTGAGAAATACTATTCTGCTGCTGGTGGCAGCCATGCTGATGACCTGGCTGGTAGCGCTCCCTGCGGGCGTCATCGCCGCCGTGCGCCAGTACAAGCTGAGTGACAAAGTGCTGAGTCTCTTCAGCTTTGTGGGCATGGCCGTGCCCGGTTTTTTTCTGGCCGTGGTGGTGCGCCTGATCGTGCAGACGCTCAACGACGGCGATCCGGCCTGGTGGCCGGGGCTGCCGACCAGCGGACGCACGAGTCCGGACTACGACTCGTTCACCGCGTTCGGCCAATTTGTGGATTTGGTCAAGCACGCGCTGCTACCCGTGTGCGTGCTCTCACTGGGTGGCATGGCCGGACTGCAACGCGTCATGCGGGGCACCATGCTCGAGACCAAGCAGCAGCCCTTCATCACCACCGCGCG
>JAGLDW010000433.1 GCA_023145395.1 Lentisphaeria bacterium
GGCTCCTTCTTCCCCGCCCTGCTCGGCGGGAGCGCGCTCATCGAGATCGTGTTCAACTATCCCGGCGTGGGGCGGCTCATGCTGCCCGCAGTGCTAGCACGGGATCTGAACATGATCATGGCGAACACGCTGATGGCCGCGCTGCTATTGGTCTTCGGAAACCTGGTCGCCGACATCCTTCTGGCCATCGTCGATCCGCGCGTCTCCTTCGAGTAGCCTCCCCCCCCCTCACAGACTCCGCAAAGAGTGCCAGAAGTGGGGCGGACTCTGGATGGCGAACTGAAATGCCAGATGGTGGTGTGGGACGTCCCCGGACCGCGAGTCAGCACACAACGACCACCCTCGGTCCCGGAGGCATTTTCGCAGGCATTCGCGGTCCAGGGACGTCCCGCACCACTGTGGACTGAGCCATTCTCACTATGATGTGCCGTGGAGCTTGACAGAGGCGTTGGTGGGGGCGAGCGTTGTGCACGGTTCCATCAGTACATACAAGCAGAGAGGGCAACATGACTTCGGCAGAACTTTTCGACCGTGGTAGCAGAGTGATTCCCGGCGGGGTGAACAGTCCGGTGCGGGCGTTCAACTCGGTGGGCGGCACCCCCGTGTACATGGCTTCGGGGAAGGGATCGCGGCTGACGACGGTCGAAGGGCGCGAGTTGATCGATTTCTGCGGTTCCTGGGGCCCCCTGATCCTTGGTCACGCACGCGAGGAGGTGGTGGAGGCAGCGACGGAAGCGACGGCGCGGGGCATGAGCTTTGGCGCGAACACGGTGGCCGAGGTGGAGTTCGCCGAACTGCTTTGCAGCCGCATCCCCCACGCGGAGAAGGTGCGATTGGTCAGCTCGGGGACGGAGGCGACCATGACGGCGCTGCGGCTCGCCCGCGGAGTCACCGGCCGGACCAAGATCCTCAAGTTCAACGGCGGATACCACGGTCATAGCGATGGCTTGCTGGTGGCTGCGGGCAGTGGTCTGCTCACTGGCGGCGTGTCCTCCTCCGCAGGCGTGACGGACACGGTGGCCGCCGATGTGTTCATTCCGCAGTACAACGATTTGGAGGCTGTGGATGCTATCGTGGCGGAGAGCGGCGGCGATCTGGCGGCAGTCATCGTCGAGCCCATCGCGGGAAACATGGGTGTCGTGCCCCCGGCGCCCGGATTCCTGGAGGGCTTGCGCACGGCTTGCACACGTTGCGGCGCGCTGCTGATCTTCGACGAAGTGATCACGGGGTTCCGGATGGGGCCGACAACGTACGGCAATATCGCGGGAGTGACTCCGGATCTGACCTGTCTAGGCAAGATCATCGGGGGAGGCATGCCCATCGGAGGCATCGTGGGGCCGGATGCGATCATGGAGCAACTAGCACCCAACGGCGCGGTCTATCAGGCGGGCACGCTGAGCGGCAATCCCGTGGCTGTGGCGGCAGGAATGAAGACGCTCGAAATCCTCATCCGGGAGCACCCGTATCCCCGTTTGACAGCTCTGGGTGCGGACATTGCCACCGGGGTGAACGAGGCTGCAAGGCGACATGGAGTGGCCATGCATTGCGCCGCATTCGGGGGGAGCTTCACTTGCTTCTTCCGCAGAGACCCGGTGAGGAACCTGGAGCAAGCGAAGGACTGCGACACAAAGGCCTTCGCGGCGTTCTATCACGCGATGCTCGCGGGGGGCATCTACCTGCCCCCCTCCCAATTCGAAACCGCCTTCGTGTCGGCTGCGCATTCCAACGCTGATATTGGGGTATTTCTTGAGGTGGTGGACTCCGCGCTCGCTCAGCAAAGAAGGAACTCAGAATGATGGATCGCGGTGTGCTGATTGGCGTGGATCTCGGGACGACCAACCTCAAAGCGGCGGCCTTCGACATGGTGGATGGCGCCACACTCGGAGGTGCTTCGCGGCGGCTTCCCGTGCGCATCGAGGCGGATGGGACGCGGGAGCAGGACTGCAACGCGCTTGGCCAGGCGCTGGCGGATGTGTTTGCCGATCTGCGGACTACGCTTGGGGCGCGCTGGAAGGCTGTCGCGGCGCTGGGTCTGGCCGCGCAGGGCGGTAGCGGCGCAATCGTCGATGGCGCCACCGGTGTGCCTCGCACTCCCATGTACTTGTGGAACGACAGCCGGGCCAGCGTGTGTCAAGCAGATGTCGCCTCCGCCAAATCCGAAGAGTACTGGGAACGGCTCTCGCAGCGAAAGGGCCCTGGCACGGGCCTGGCACGCATGCGCTGGATTCGGGGTGAATGCCCGGAGTTGTTCGATGGCGGCAACATGTACGTCGGGGCAGGTGAACTCGCCTATTTTCTCATGACAGGAGAGTGGCGCCAAGATGCCTGCAACGCGTTGCAGATGGGGTGCTACAATGTGCTCGAGGACAGGCTGGACGCCGAGCCGCTGGAGGTGGCTGGGGTGGATCTGAGCTTTGTCGCGCCTTTGCGTGAGGGAGACCGGATCCACCCACTCGGACCAGCGGGCGCGAAGCTTCTCGGCCTGCCTCAAGGTCTGCCTGTGGCGGGCCCCTACATGGATCACGAGGCAGGGTATCTATCCGCCCGCGGTGTCTGCGCCCGCCCGCTGCAAGTCTCTCTGGGAACGGCTTGGGTTGGTAATTTCGTGGTGGACAGTCCGGCTGCCGGCCACTCGCCCGTACAGCTTGTGATCGGCTCGCCCACAGGTGCGGGAAGTCTGGTCATCCAACCCCTGCTCACAGGCAATGTCAGCCAGGACTGGGGACTGGAAAATCTTCTGGGCGGAGACCTCAAGGGTGCCTTCGCACGAGCAGACGAGATTCTTGGCGAGACGCTTCTGCCCCCGGAGGGTCTCGTGTGCCTGCCGTGGTTGAATGTGCCCAATCCCCTCGCATCTGGAACTCTGGGAGGGGGCGCGTTTCTGGGAATGAATGCCCACACGAGTACAGACGATCTATTCCGGGCACTCGTGCTGGGCATGTGTTGCGAGTTCCATCGGGTGTTTGAGAACGTGGCGAGTCATTCGCTTGTCGATGGCGTGATTCTGGGCGGTGGAAGCAGCAAGGCGGGCTTTTTCCGCACACTTCTGGCGGCGCTTTTTGCACCCCTGTCTGTCTATCCCCTGGAAGATGAGGATCTGGCTGGCGCACGCGGCACGCTGACGACCTTCTCGGCGCTTGTGGCAACCGCCACGCCGAAGGAACCCGAAACACCGGATCAAGCCACGATCGACAGTGTGCGCGCGCACTACACCCGGTACGTTGATCTCTTCTCGAGATTGTATGGACACAGTCCGGCTGCTGGTTCCTACGTCCTAGCGCCGCAGATCTGATTCTGGGAAGAACAAGCGCGATGGGGGAGCACTGTGGCAGTGTCCCCCATACTTCCGTATGCCTCAGTGGACACGGTGAAACGCATGGCGCATAGTACCGAATGCCCAAGGAACGCAGTCTGCCAATCAAACCGGAGCCTCTCCCCATGCAATACACCATCCACTTCCTCAAAGCCTTTGGCATCCCGGAAGACATTGCCGATAAAGTGGTCGCTTTTCGTGTGAAGGACCACTACTTCTGGGCCGTGGAGAAGAAGGGCGAGCTGCGCCTGGTCTACTGCGCCTATGACAAGGACAATATCTACGATGGCAAAGACGAAACGCTCTGCGACAAGATCGTCACCACGGAGGATCTGATTTTCGGGTCCGGGGAAATGGCCCAGACAGTCGTCCTGGAAAAGTATCAGAACGACTTTGATCCCAACGACACTGTCTACATTGCCACGTCCCTGCGCGAACAGAGGTGTCTGTACCAGCATTGACCAAACAGATGCCGATCTTCGCCCGAGCCCCCTTTGGAGACGCCTCGCCATGGTCCTTCGAAAGCTGAAATCCCCACTTTTTCATTCATTTGCGGTCGTCTTTTCCATGATGCTCTTGTCCGGCTGCGGACGACGAGAGAGCAACGTGGAGCGAGGCAATCGCGAGGGGATTCTGTTTCTGGGCAATGGAACCGAACCCAAGACACTGGATCCACACATAGCCACTGGCGTTCCTGAGCACAATGTGATCAGCGCGCTTTTGGAGGGACTGGTCGCGGAGGATCCGAAGGATCTGCACCCAGTGCCGGGCATGGCTCAGTCCTGGGACGTGTCTCCGGATGGCAGGACGTACACCTTTCATCTGCGGTCGGAGGCGAAGTGGTCGAACGGGGACCCGGTGACGGCGGCGGACTTCGTCTATTCCTTCCGACGCATGCTGACACCCGCGCTCGCAGCGGAATATGCGTACATGCTCTATCCCCTGCGGAACGCGAAGGAGTTCAACACCGGGAAGATTGAGGAGTTTGCGGAAGTGGGGGCAAAGGCTCCCGACACGCATACGCTTGTGCTGGAGCTGGCAAACCCCACCCCCTACTTCCTGCAGCTTCTGTGTCACTACTCCTGGTGGCCTGTGCATCCTCCGACCATCGAGGCGTTTGGGGCGTTCTTGCGGGCTGACACTCGCTGGACCCACGCCGGGAACTTTGTGGGAAATGGTCCCTTCACGCTCAAGGAATGGAAAATCAACCAGCGCATTGTGGTGGAGAGAAACCCAGCGTATTGGGATGCCGACACGGTGACGCTCAATGCCATTCGCTTTCTGCCCATCGACAATGCGAACACGGAGGAACGCGCCTTCCGCGATGGCGCGCTGCATGTCACCAGCACGGTTCCTCTGCACCGCATCGACGTCTACAAGAAGGACTCGCCCGAGCTGATTCGTTTCGACACGTATCTGGGCACGTATTTCTATCGGTTCAACACGACCAAGCCGCCGCTGGACGATGCGCGGGTGAGGCGTGCTCTCGCGCTGACCATCGATCGCGAACAACTAACAAAATATGTGCTCAAGGGGGGACAGTCTCCGGCCTACCACTTCACGCCCCCAGAGACTGGCGGATACACCAGCCGAGCTCGGTTTCATGCGGATGAGAAGGAGGCTAGGAGGCTCTTGGCCGAGGCTGGATTTCCAGGGGGGAAAGGATTTCCCGTGCTCGAGTTGCTCTACAACACCAGCGAGCAGCACCGCACGCTCGCCGAGGCGATCCACCAGATGTGGAAGACGAAACTGGGCATCGACATTCGTCTTGTCAATCAGGAGTGGAAGGTGTACCTGGATTCCGTGCGGCGCATGAACTACCAGGTGGCGCGCGCATCGTGGATTGGAGACTACAACGATCCGACGACATTTCTCGACATGTGGGTGACGGAGGGAGGGAACAATCGCACGCGCTGGAGCAATCCCATGTACGACAATCTTGTCCGGCAGGCGGCTGCGTGCAGGGACCAGACGCAGCGGTTTGACTTTCTGCACCAGGCGGAGGCGCTCCTGCTGGAGGATATGCCCATCGCACCCATCTACTTCTACGTCCGCTCCATGCTCATCCGTCCCAGCGTGCAGAGCTGGCATCCAACCCTGCTCGACCACCACCCGTACAAGTACGTCCGACTCGCCAAGAAGTGATCCGCGAACTCCGCGAATCCTGGAGGGCGAACGGCCCGTGAGCCGCCGCAAAGCGCATTCGTTGGTCCCCCGGAGGGCGAACGGCCCGTGAGCCGCTGTATCATCACCCGTTGATCCAGATCAATTCATTCACTCTTCCCTGATACGGCCACTCTGCGCTCTTCGTCACCAGACCCCTTCGCACTGGATTCTGGGCGACATATTCGAGTTTGCTTATATACTGCCCTGCGGTCCGCATCTGAGTGTCCCAGCCGTCCGCCTGCCAGGCGCCCTCTAGCTCTGGCAGCTCTGCGCTCGCCAAATGTTTCCAGTATTTCAACCAGCACTTGATGGGTTCCGGTTCATGAACACCCTGGCCGCAGAAAAAATGGACGTGGTCGTGCATGATCATGTAGTACCCAACCCGCCACTGCCGGGTTTTTGACCACACAGCACGCAAGGTGTCATGCACACTTGGTCGCGCCAGGATGTTTTTCCCTCTGTCAGCGGTACACACGGTCACAAACAGGATTGTGGGACGATTGTGCAACTGCACGGGAGATGGACGCGCGGCTCACGGGCCGTTCGCCCTCGACGGGCTACTCCCAGACGAACTCGCTGTCCGAGAGGCGCTGGATCATG
>JAGLDW010000434.1 GCA_023145395.1 Lentisphaeria bacterium
CTCCGCGTGTTCCTTGTAGCGCGTCAGCACCTCCACTGGTGGCAGCGCGTGGCTGTAGACGCGGACCTCATCGAGCAATCCTTTGACGGAGGCCTTGCCGAGTCCCTGACACTTGCCGATCCAGAAGGGCACGTCTTTGAGTTTTGGGCGCATGTTCTGCGAGGTCACGATGATGGGGACGCCGTCCTGATAGATCTTGATCGACACGCCATCGAAGGTGAGGGCGAAGTGCGTCCATGTGTCGAGCGGGGGCGGCGGCAGCGCGTGCATCTGGTTGCCCTCGCCATCGGCGAAAACAGCAATCATCAGGTCGCCGCCGCTGTATGTGTTAAAGGCTACGACCAATCGTTCATCCGTCCATGCGTCGCCGGTGCTCCAGTTCACTAGGCCGCCCTGCGGCGTGTCGAGCCGATACCAGAGCATGACCGTGCCGCCCGATTCGATGGCCAGCCGACGGTGCTTGGCGCAATCGACAAAGTCGTCAACTCCGTCGAAGCGCAGCGCATGGCCCAGCGGGGAGTCGGCATATGTCGCACCCTCGATTCGGCCATGATGTCCGAACCCGCTCTTGTCCTGAGCCACGCGGCCCTGCCCCTCGTTGAAATCCCAATGGCCGACCAGCCCGTCGGCGGCAGCCTGGGCAAGGGAGCCCGCGATCAGCACACACATCACCCCAAATGTTCTCATTCCCTCATTCTCCTGATCTTTTCTTCATCGTGTCCCCACCCGGTTGCACGCGCTCTCAAGTTCCAGTCCCTGCCGCGACAACTCCAACGCGCGCCGAGCGGGCGAAACACTCGGCCTTGGCGCGGTCGAATCCGCCACTGTGTGTGGTGATGGACCAGGTCAGCGTGGTCTCGCCCTCCTGGTGGGCGGGAAAATTGGTGAACCACATGTTGTTCATGAGCCAACTGTAGATGTGTCCGTTCGATATCTGGAGTCGATCCATCCATTTGCCCGTGTTGATGTCGCCGATCTGGATGAGAGGGACATCATGGGGGACGACCACGATGGTGCGGTCTGCGCCGCTGATGGCCATGTACTGACCGACGCTGTGCCAGTCGGTAGCACTGCCCGGCAGCTGTTCGACACCGGCACGGTACACGGCACCCGCGTTCTCCACAAGCACATCGGGACTGGTGGCTGCAAACGGGAATGACAAGTAGAGGCTCTCGTAGCGGGTCACCACCTGCTTGTCGAGGCGCAGGATGACATCCATGCGCGGCCCTCCGTGGTACAGGCGGATTTCGCGCACGAAGCGTGCGCCGGGCACACGACCGCGGGTGAGCAATGCGTGGAACACCGGACCGCGGACAAGCACGGAACGGCGCTTTCCCCGATGCCCCGCCTGGCGGAGGAACTCTGGCCGTGGACGCTTGCAGTCGGGGTTGGTGATGCCCAGCGTCGCGTCGTAGATCGAGACCCGGTCTCCGCCCCGCACCCGCTCGTGGATCAGTTCCGCCCAGGACCAGGGCGCTGCACTGTCCGAGAGCGGGGTGTCCGAACGCTTGTCGCGGACTTCGCGGATGGCTCCGGTTGTCTCGTCGTAATCCACGTGGAACCAATTGCTCTCCAATCCCGCAAATGGGACGTCGGTGTGCTGGGAGGTGGATTCTGCGGACTCCGCAAACCGAAGGCGGGAGCGCGGGGGAAGGTCGAGCCAGGCAATTCGTCCGGGAACGCTGGCGGTCTGCGAGGCCCGCACACATTGCACGGGAATGGGGGCGTCGGTCGGTTGGCTGCGGAGTTCGCAAGCCTCTCCTGACGGCAGAGCGACCGGTCCTGCGAAGGCGTGGTCAAGAGGATTCAGGATTTCGCGCCCGCCGGGAGCAGTGACCCCCTGGAGCAGATCGGCCTCGAGCTGATGCATTGCGATGCCGGCCCTGGCGACGAACCGACGCTTCTCCCACCAGTGCAGGCGGTGCTCGATCGACCATGGTGTGTCCGCCGTCCCCCGATATCCCCACGTATGCTCGTCGAAGAGAAGCATGTCCTCGAGGATCCCGCCGACCTTGGTCTGGTCCAGGGGAAGCTCCAGTTGTCTGGCGACCGCTTCGCAGCGATCCAGGCTGGCTTTGGTGCGGCGGGAGCAGGCGGTTTCCCAGGCGGCGGAGGCATTGCCGTTGGCCCACCAGTCGGGCCAGGCGCCGCGAAGCACCGGAAACTCGGTGGCGTGGTGCGCCTCCATGTATTCGAAGAACTGCCGGTTCGTGCCCATACGGACATGGACGTCATCCTGAGCGGCGTTGAAATGCCGCACGAAGTCGAGCAACTGCGGACATGGTGGCTGGTTGTCCACGGCGGCGTGGATCGCAAGGCCCTTCCAGCGGTACCCCTCCTGTTTGAGCTGATGGATGTAGTCGAACAGTTTTTCCGTTGCCGCGGCGGGGTCGCCGTGCATGCCGAAGGTGGAGAAACCTTCCCCGTAGCAGACATTTCTCCAGTCGGTGAACCAAGTGAGAAGGCGTCCTCCGTCGGGGCCTTCCCAATAGAATGGCCGCTCCACTTCGAGTGGCTTGGACATGATGAAGTTCGGCGCTGCGGAGAGATAGCGGATTCCGCGGCTGGCGAGGACGTCCACGATGCTCCAGGCAATTCCGGGGACATCGCAGAACATGGCGGTGGTCAGGGGCAGATTGTGTGCCGAAGCCAGTTCGCAGGCGTAGTCGGTGGAGACCTCGAACGCGCGTCGGTCGAAGAGATCCGTCGGGTTCACGTACAAGGCCGCCAATTCGGTGTCTCCGCGACGAATCTGCTCGAAAAGCTCGGCCTGGCGGGCTGTGTCTCGTTTGAGGTACTCCAGCACGGGCCAGGACACCTCGTAGATCCAGCGAAAGCGTTCATCCGGCGCGGCATCCGCGTGCGCAGCCACATGATCGATGGCCGTATCGACCATATCGACCAGATCCTGGCACACTGTTTCCCGGTTCCCCGTGTAGCCGAGGTCCGTATGCGTGTGATGGAGGATGAAAATCTGTTCGATGCTCATCTGCTAGTCCTTCTCCTGCTGCTTCAGTCAGCGGTCACGCGGGAAAGCGAGTATCGCAGCGCCGCACCATCGATCACGCGCTGCGGACAACTGGTTAGTGTCACCTTGCCCTCTTTGACATCGAAACCGGGATCCTCACGCACGTACAGCCGAGTTCCGGTCATGGTCCTCTCGCCGCGCACCAAGTTAAAGGCGCGCTGGGTGTTGTCGGCGAAGTGAATGAGAAGGATGCCGGCATGATCGGTGTTGACCGACTCGGCAATGTCAAACCAGCCGCGGAAGCCGTCACCTTCCTCACGGCCGTGACGGTGGACCGTGCCAGACCAGCCGAGAGCGATCGTGATTGTCCGGCCACTTTGCCGGGTCAACTGGATTTTCGGGCCGATGGCAAATCGGTCCGTGCCATGGGCGCCGCGATCGATTCGCAGTTGCAGCGAGTCGCCGTCCCGCTCAACCGTGAGCGAACGCAGTTTCGGCTCGCCCTTCACAGGCTCGTGGATGGCGACAAAGGTGCTTCTCAGTTCATCGCCCTGGCGGCGAATGCACCACGCCGGCGCCTTGTCACGGTCAAGCAGGCCATTGCTCTCGCGCGCCCGGCGGACGGACGGCACGCGGCCGAGGTAGATCGTGGTGTTGGGGCCGGGCGCGATGATTGTGCGCGTGCCGATGGTTGGTGTGGCATCGAGGCGCATGTCGAGCGTCACGGTGGCGCCAGTGACATCGCCCGCTTGCAGATCCGTAAAAAATCCGAACGCATGGCCAGCCGGGTTTGGTGTACGGTAGTCTTTCGGCAGCTGAAACTTGACACCCTCGTTGAGCAGGGTGCCGTCGAAGTGTTTCAGATCAACACCGTCAACGGTCGCCGTCGAATCCTCGTCAACGCTGCCCAGCAACAGGTAGTCATGCTGGTGGCCGCCGCGGACTTCGAAGATGTCAATCAGGTAGCAATCGCGGCTGTCTTCGCCGACGACGACGAGCGTGCGGCGGTAGCGGGACGCCACGCCGGGATACGTGTCGGCATCGACACTGCTGTAGTGGAAGTCCTTGCCATTGGTTGCGAACTCGCGCAGGCGGTACGCGGTGTGCTTGGCATCGTACCCACAATCGACGCCGTTGACGACCACGGTGTTGTGCGACATCATGCGATTGGTCCAGTGCACGTGGTAGTTTGACCACGTGTAGCCGATGTCGGGGAACAGCTCCTTGCCGAAGGCGAACAAGCCGATGCTCAGCGCATCGAGCTGTTTGTGCCCGATGCCCTTGGTGTAGTTGAGGTAGGCGTGCAGTTGATGCTCACCCGCACCGCCGCCCATGACGGCCAGGCCGACCCCCGGCAGCAAGACCGGTTCCATCTTCTCGCGACTGACGGCCCGACGGAAATGGCTCGTCTTGCCGTGCACGGCCCAGGTGTCATTCACCGGAATCAGGCGGTTGTCGGGAAAACGCACCGCGCCGACGGTCCACTCGGCCAGATTGTAGCCTGGCACCAGTTCGCGTGCCACGACGTTGTCGAATCGGCGTCCGTCCACCGCGTCCTTGTAGCCTGGAGGGTCGCTGTAGGCGTCTATGGCTTCCATCACCACCTGTAGACCACCTTGTGTTTGTGCCGCATACGAGTCGGATGTCTCGCGCCAGTGCCCATCGTAGAGGAATCGGGTCTTGAGCAGGTGTTCCAATCGCCGTATTGCCTCATGAACCCAGCGTGGCTCGTCGAACGCGCGACCGCTGTCGATCGCGCTCTGCCACATGCCCATCGACATGTTCGAATAACTCTCGTCGATGCCGAGGACAAAATCGACCAGCGGCACTACCAGATCGCGTTTGATCTGCTCGCGTTGCCCGTCTTTCCAACCGGGCCAGTCCCGGATCCCGTCGTAGCCGCGCGCCAGTTCGCTGCGAATGTCCATGTACGCCCACCATGTCCAGCGCGAGCTGCGGTAGTCACGCATTCCCGGGATGCACGTCACGGTGTAGGGATGAATCAGCTTCTGCCGAAACGGATAGTCGAAGATCGTCGCCCAGCCGGGATAGACCTCGGCGAAGCGCGACAGGATCGCGGCGGCGCGCACGGCGTAAGGATCCTCGCCAGTGGCGGCGTACAACTCACCGAGGTACTGACATTGATCCTGCAGCCACTCGCGCGCCCAGTAGCCGGCGTGGGCGCGGAACCATGTGCGGTACCCGTCTTTGCGCGCCCAGTAGTGGAATCGGTGTTTTTCTCCGCCGGGAGCATCGACCTCAATGAACGTGTCGTCGGGATACTTCTCATTGTTCGGATACACTTCGCCGCAGCCGCGACATCGGATCTGCCTGGGCGCGCGCGGATCCCACGTCTTGTTGAAGCACTCCGCTTCTTCCGCGCCGTAGCCGCAGTTGGGGCAGTCGGTGAAGTAGATGCCGCCGGATTCGACCGGCACCATG
>JAGLDW010000435.1 GCA_023145395.1 Lentisphaeria bacterium
GTGCCGGTCTCTGTGCTCTCTGTGTGCTCTGTGGTGAATCTCCCTCTTTCACTTCCGGATCAACGCGACGGCGTAGCCCTCTGCGATGCGCACTTCGGCGAACGACTTGCCCTCGATCATGCGGCGTGGCACGTCGATGGTGTCCGTTCGCTTGCCGCGCTGGTCGAACACCGCCACCTCGAACTCGCTGTTGTCGCCCCAGCCGAAGAGGCCGCTGGTGTTGGTCAGGATGCGTTCCTTGCCGATGATGTAGCCGTGCCCCAGTTCGATGGGGGTGATGGGGAACATCACGCTGGTGAGGGTTGGCTCGGTGGCGACGATCTGATCGAAGTACCAGTAGTAGAGCGCTCCGTAGTCCAGCCCCCTGACCATGTTGCGGTAGCAATCGACAGGGGTGCGTTCGGTCAGATGATCGCCCAATGCGATGGGAGTGTAGAGCTGGCCGCTGTACAAGTGAGTGATCGAGCCGGTCTCGAGAAAGCGTGGGAAATGCAGTTGTGTGAAGGTGCGTGTCTGCGGCGCGCCATTGCCGATCAGCGAGCCACGCCGGAAGATGCGCGCAACCGCCTTCTTCCGCCAGGACAGCGTGGCTAGTGTGACATTGGAAATCTTGCGGGCGATGCGATGCGTCTTGAGGTTGATGATCGCGCTGTAGCCATCCCAGTGGTCCGAGTAGTCGTACTTGTGGGCGCTGTAGGCGATTTCGTCCCAGTAGATGCCGTCGAGGTTGAGCTTGTCGAAGCGCAGGTCGATCAGTTCATCCTGCAAGGTGGCGAATGGACTGCCCTCGCGCGGGATGAAAATCGGGAATTTGGCGTTGTTGTAGTCGCCGGGCGATCCATCGGGCCTGCGCAGCGCGTCGTCGGCGTATAGTTTCGGGTCGTCCTCGTGGACCGAGATGTAGCAGTGGAAATAGTACATCGTCTGGGTGTCGGCTTTGAGGCGCTTGACGCGGTTGAACAGGTTGTCCTCCTTGCTGTGGTCGATATACTTGTAGGCTTTGCCGTGCGCCCAGAGGCCCTTGTAGTTGCCCATGAAGCTGCAGATGGTCGCCGCCGATTTGCCATTGAGCAGCGCCAGGAGCTGTTCGTCGTCCATCGTGGTGACGGGCTTGCGCTGTTTCAGGAACGCGAAGCTGCCGGGGATGGTGAAGTTGACATCCCAGTTGTGCCGCACGCGGTTGATGAAGACGAAGGGATCGGGATCCTCGAGTGGGTAGATGGAGAACTCGATCTGCAGCGATGTTCCTTTGCGAACAACAAGCCGGGAGTTCTCGATGCCGATCACGTCATCGTGTCGGAAATTGCGTGACTGGGCACGCATCACATCGTCTTCATTGAGCAGAGCAATGCCGGATTTTTCGTATAGCGCCAGCGATGCGGGGTGCGCGCCGTTGTTTGTTTCGGTGTGCAGCATCTTGCCGATGGGCTTGCCGACGATGCGGATCTCCTTCACGCCGTCGCCGAGGGCAAGTTGATGGCGGATCATCACGGGCAGGTCCTCCTCCCCGGTATTGACGATGCGATCGACGACGACGACGTGATCCTCGCGACGCTCGACACTTCGCTCGACGCGGAAATCATCCGACACTGCAGTCACGCCGTCCGGCGAGCGTTTCAGGGTACGCCAGGCACCGGAGGCAGTATCGGCGAATGGCGCCCAGCCGGGTGCGAGCGTGGAGAACTTGGACGTGACAACCCATTGCCGGTCGCCGAGTTGCACGCGAATCGCGCCGCCTTCGAGCACGGTCATGCGATAGTTCGGCTTTGCCGCGCCGTGCGGCGCGATCGTGGGTATCTCTCCGGTTGGCGCGGGTCGCAACTGCGGCGGCACGAGCTTTGCGCTACGCTGCGACGATACGCCCAGTTCGACTATCAGCGGGAACTTCAGACCCCGGAAGGTGTGTGCGAGCGTGACCTCGTTGCCGCCCGCCGGTTTCCAGAGGTCCGACACATCGAAGCGCAGCGCAAATTGCTCGACGCCCTGCACGGCGTAGGTGGTGTACGGTGGTGCGGGCGTGTAGTCGGGAGCGTAGAAGACGAACCAGCCGCGGGTTGTGTGGCTCGTCACCTCGTTATTTCCCATGCCGAACCTTTTCAGGCGATTGCGCACGCGGTCCAGTTCGAGGGGCGTGCCGTTGAACTCGATCTTCAGGCAGTGATTGCCGCCGGCGATTTGCTTGTGCACCATGCGCGGCTTGACGATCAACTCCTTGACCACCATCGGCGTTTCGAGCTTGATCGGCACGGTCACAGACTGCTCCATCTCGATGCGCACACCGCTTTGCACAACCGCGAAACCGCTGCGAATCTTCGAGCGGTCGATCTTTCCGTTGGCGTCAGCCAGTGCTGCTTCGCGCATGCGGTCGGGGCTGCGCAGTGTCCATCGGCCGGTGACCAGGCTGGCCATCGACTCCTGGGCCGAATCGGTCGGTTGATCCGCGTCGCTGACCGTCACGTCAATGCCCAGCGCCAGCCCTTCCTCCACACCCTCGAGACCCAACACGGACCACGGCAGCGCCGCTTCGACACGGTAGCCGTCGCTTGTCCTCGCCGCCGCAATGCGCGCGGTGGGCAAGGCCATCACTTTTGGCGAGAACATGTACGCCTCGGGGGAAATC
>JAGLDW010000436.1 GCA_023145395.1 Lentisphaeria bacterium
GGCTGACGCGGCACATCGAGAAAGACCTCCAGATGATCGCCACGCCAAATCTCGCCGCCGTAGTACGGCTGCACGATGCGGTCGTCCGTGACTAGCGCGGCGACGTAGAGGAAGTTGGGATCCCAGCCGAGGAACAGCCTGCCCGACAGATCCTGCTTGCCGGTCCAGCGCGCCGGGCCGAACACGATGTCCTCCCGCCGCTCCCAACGCAAGATGTTGGGCACGGTTGACAGGCGGTCGAGCGACCCGTCGATGGGCGGTGGCGGGTCGGAGATGCGCGTGATGCCGAGCATCGGCGTGTCGGCGGCATGAACCGATATCATGATCAGCATCAGAGCGGTCAAGACCGCTGTCGAGAGTTGCCATTGTTTCATCATGTGTCCTTGTTCCTGTTTCTCTTGTGGGTCCAGAAAACCGATGGATCTCCGCGTCACTTGCCCGGTCTGGTCAGTTCGAAGGTTGTCTTGTGCTGCATTCCGGTCATGAGTTCCTCGACCTCGATTGTCCACCGTCCCGCGAGATCATTGACAGCAGGAATGAAGTCGAGAGACAAGGTGCCTGACTCCGTCGCGTAGTAATCGCTGAGCTCGGAAATCGCTCCCTCCGGATCCAGTACCCGAACCTCTACCGGCTGTACGCCGGGCACGAGGTGCCCGTTGGGATCCCTCAACAGAATGCTTATGTTGTGCCGTTCGCCTCTGGACGAGATCCTTGGAGGCGCCAGTATCTCGATGCTGGCCAGCTTTCGTGGTAGCAGAACGATGATTCTGCCGCCCGGAGCCGGCAGGTCCACCTGAAACTGAATTGCCCCGCCTGCCTTTTTCTCGTGCGGCAGCACTCGCCTCCCGATCAGATCGTAGACGAACAGCTCGCTGTGCGGCCACTCGTTCAGCGTGATGGTCACGGTCTGCGGAACAGCCTTCTCCAGCATCGCCTTGTACTTGCCGAAGCGCTCGCCGTAGGTTCGCTTGTCGTTGACGATGAACAGGTACCGGGCTTGTCCTTTCTCCAGCATATTGAGCAGCGCGTCAGGACTCGAGCAATCGACATTTCTGCGCACCTTTCCCTTGATGCCTTGCCTCAGCCTTGCCGCATAGGATTCCATGATTCTCTGATCGTCGAGAGCCGTGACCCCCTTCACCTGTTCCAGTTCCGCGGTGTTCGCATCGAGATGGTCGTCCCACTTCGCGTAGTCAACGTTTGAAATGATCGCGTTTGCCGACACTTTCGTTCGATGCGTGAAGTCGAAGTCGAACGTCTGAACGCCGGGTATGTCCGCCCGGAGATACTGGTCGGCGAAGACGTGGCCACCTCTCGCCGCGAACTCGAGGATTCGCTGGTGCACGGTCTCCGTCAGGGTGTCACATTTCGGGAGGAAGAGAGTGTCGTACTTGTCGAGGCCGTTCTCGGCTATGGTCTCGTCGAAAACCACGTCCGCGGGAATATGAACCATGCTGAGGAGTGAATAGAAGCAGTAGATCTGGTAGTTGGCGTAATAGCCCAGCAGATTTGGGGAGGCGCTGTAGACCCGTGAGGATTGCGAGGAAAGCACCGCAGCGCGACGGGGTGTCCTCTCAAGCCTCCGGACCATGGGGCCATAGGGTCGGACGACCTTGTCCGTGAACTCCTTGAGCGCCGCAAAAGTCCGAGGGTACTTCTGGTAAGGCTCCTCCTCCTGCTCATCAAACGGGTCGCATGCGCTGCTAAGGTATATGCCCAGTGCGTCCGGCCGGCGCGAAAGGTTGATCCAGTTGGTCTCGACGGCCCGGTCCGGCCCCATGAGTGTCCAGCCTTTGTCCTTGGGGGCCAGAGTACCTGCATAGTTCAGCATGGTCACCGTGTGCATCACCCCTTGGGAGAACGGTCTGCCCGTGGCGATCAGGGTCTCGATGAACAGCATGTACTTGGGGTCCGGGTTGGTGTAGGTCCAGGTACTGATGAGGTCGAGGCCGCGAAACCGGTCGTAGGTGGCGGTCCTTCGATGTGGATCATTGAAGACCTGGATGTCAGGGCGGAATCTGTGAACCATGCGGGCGGCCCGCTCGTTGACAACGGCCAGGCCATCGCTCCACTTGTACCGATACAGGCGCTCCTGATAGCCTGCATCGGTATCGGCAATGACGCCCGGGGCGACGAACTTGTGCTCTGCCGTGGGCCCCATCACGTCGGCCCGGCGCTTCAGCGCGGAAGGGACTTCCGTCAGTCGATCCTCAATCTCGCTATTGAGGAAGCACGTTTTGACGCCAGGGAATTGCCGGATAGTCCGCATGATCTCCCTATTCGCCTCGTCATGCCTCCGTGCCACTCTGGGATGGAATGGATCGTTGACAATTTTGCCCTTGCGGATCTGGTACTGCGTCTCGGGATCACCCAGCAACTCGCCGAAGCCGCCGTTGGCAAAGAACCCCATCTCCCAGCCGTTGCGAAGCGCGTAGTCGAAGACCTCGAACTTGTCCTTGTCGAGCTTGCCGTAGGGGATGAAGCTGTTGAATCCCTTGTCGGCGTACCAGTGCAATTGCTTCTTTGCCTCGTCGTCGAGTTTCTCACCCTTAACGCCGAACTTTGTGTGCGGCCACAGCCAGACGCGCATGCGATCCGGATTCCAGCGCCGTGCGACCCAGAACGGGAACTCGGCCTCTGCGAGTTGCTTGTCGCCGTCTGTGAACTTGCACGACACGCTGTATTCGCCCGCTTTGAGCAGCAATGTGTTGACCCTCAGCAGATACGTTGCGCGTCCCCCTGTCTCGATTCGTGCGAAACGCGCGCGGTCTTCCACCACACCGGCCACATTCAGCAATAGCTCGGCACCTTCAATGGCGGCGTTGGTTGTGTTGCCGACTGTGAACAAGAGGGCGGCGTCCTCACCACGCCAATACGCGTGCCGGATGTTCTCGTAGCTGATGGGTTTCAACGGAGTCATCTCTTTCACTGCTTCCCGCTTCGTCTCGGAAGCTCCAGCGCTCCTGGGCGCGGGTGTCACCTGCTTGGGTTTCTGTTTCTTCGGACTGTCGGTGTTGACCACGACGAGGGGTGACCCCGCAGGGACGTTCTCAATTCTCAGATCGCCGAGAAGGAGAGTCCGGTTCACCGCGCTCCCAAAACCGGCTGTCAGGGTCAGCGTATCCGGTGTCCCGTCGGCCAGAAACGGCTTGCCTTCAGCAACAGCCTTGCCTTTGTAATAGAGCCAGACCTTGCCCTCTACGCCATCGGACTTCACTTCCCACGCCAGCACGTGAGGCTCGGGCCGCCTTCTCCAGGAACCAGTATATTCAGTGCTGGCGTCCTTGCCTGGGCCATGCGACAGCGTGCCTCTGCTATCAATGAGACTGACGGAGAAGAGGGTTTTCTTTCCCTCTTGGAGCATCAGCGTCCCGCCTCTGGTGGATAGCCCCGCATTGCCACCGGAGAAAGTCATTCGGCCCCTCCTGACACGACCGAATTCATAGGAAACCACCGGTCTCCCCGGGGTGTTGTCCGTCAGATGGAGTCGGCCATCCGCGATGTAGAACAGCGCGTCCCCATCGGCGGCCACGTTTACCGACCAGCCGGCCTTCTTCAAAGACGTGACGCTTTTCTCTACCCAACCTTCCCTCCTCTCAAAGCTCCATTCCGGCAGCTTGAGTTTCTTCTTGATCCCGCCATCGTCCTCACCCGCCACGCCAGTCGAAATGCATCCCAATGCCGCCAGCACGCACGAAATAACCAGTAGCTTGGTCCGTGCCATGGGAATTCCTCCCAACACTACTGCCCAGATTCTCAGCATCGGCTTGTTCTCCTATTGCCGGAGCACCCCGTCTCTCTTGTCCAGTTCCTGCATTCACGGAACGCTATCGAACTGCACCACGGCGAGGCCGCCCGCAGGGATCCTCAGGCTCATTTCCCGGAGGGGATCAAACGTCCTGCCCGTGTAGAATTCCCTGGCTTGCGCGTACGTCCCATCCTTCGGCGCCAGGGCGACGGATATCGCATCGTCGTAGTTGTTGAGAACGAACAGCAGCAAGCGATCCCCAAACTGGTATGCCGCCAGGTCATCCCGGGCGCAGCCGCTTTTGATTGTGACGGGCGGATCCACCTTGCGGCCGTCTACGATGAAGTCCTCATAATCGTGCAGCATCCGGTTGATTTCGTTAAAGGCCAGCAGCAACCGGCCATCCGACGCATAGTGCCCCCAATACATCACCCCGTACCCACCGTCAACGAGACGGCGCGCGATCAGAGCGGGCGTGATATTCTTCTGCGGTGCGATGTGATGAAGAAAGTACGGCGTGGCGCATATGCCGAACACGACAGGCTTGTTGCCGTACTTGGCCGACAGCTTCAGCGCCTTGGTCATGTTGTCCAGAGGGCGTCCGTAGCCCATCATGGCATAGTCAACATGCGGCAGCACCAGGTCGTAGTCCACGCCATAGTGGTCCCGGGTGTAGTCGCCCGGATAGCCTGAGTAGAGACTCCATTCGACGCCGAGTTTCCGGGTCACTTCATGTACCGCCTTGAATACATCGCCCGTGAGTTCCGTCATGTAGGCAATCCACTGCTCGCGGTACTGCTCGGCAATGATCGCTGCATTCAATTCCCCGACGATGGCAAACCGGTGTCTGAACTCGTTCAGAGTATAGTTGTCATACGAGGTGTACAGACCTGTGAGAGGGTCAAACTCATAGTCCCAGTGAAGCACATCCGGTCGATATGTGCGAATGTAATTCTCCACGTCTTCCTGGAATGAGCTGCGCACGTCGGGATCGGTGGAAATTTGGCTAAATGGAATGAAGAAACCACGGGTGCGCCCTTGCGCGTCAATGGCTTTGATACTCGGAAATCGCGCCTGGGTCTCCTTGGGGCGCATGCAGTCGCCAGTCATATTGAACCTGATCTCATATTTCATTCCGATGTCCTTCAACAGGGGTCCGTCACCCCTGCCGCCCTGGAAGATATTGAAGCCGGCATGCGCATGCGAAGCATAGATCGTCTTCCTGAGTTCCTGGTCGTCCATGCTCCGATAGGAAAACCACGTCATGGAGATCAGTTTCTTGGGGCCGCGGCCGCTCAAGGGCGGCAGCACTTTCACTGGCAACGTCCATTTCGTCTCCACAACCGCGCCGTCTTCCGCCGCTGCGTAGTACGCGCATCGATACATGCGCCCCGGCTCGGCCAGCCCGGTCCGCGGGCGGAGCACCAGGGTTACGGTATTGTTGACGACGCTCAAACGTTTCTTGGCCACATGCAGCATTGCGCCGGGCTTCTGCTTGTTGTTCCCGTCATGGGCAATGCGGTATTGGACATAACGGATGCCGTCTCTCGTGATCTCCCCAACCTGGTCCACAGTGCAACTTGCCCGGCCGAAACGAGCCTTGCCGGCGCCCGAGGCACCGACAAACTCCAGCGCCTCCGGCACCCTGACATGCAATGTGTACCCCGTGAGCGTCCGGCCCTCCAACCCGTTGACGATCACCGAGAATGGCTGCGGCGTGCCCAGCGAGGCCTGCAAGGGATCGGCATCGTCAATGTACGGGAAGGTGCGGCTGTGTCTGTGGAGGATGGTTCTGGACAGCGTCACTGGATACCTGTCGAAGGCCATTTGACCCTCACCCCGGACGGAGTTGTCGGAGCCTTTGACCTTCCATGTCCCCGGCTCGTCCACCCACGGCAAACGCAGTTCGAGCGGGCCCGCTGCCTTGACTTCAAGCCGGTTCGCGCCATCCGTAAGCCCGAGAGTGTAGACACGACCGGAAGTCGGCGCCTCTATTGGATCCCCGTTGAGCGTGATCGTCAACGCCTTGGCTGAGGCCGCGTATAGCTTGGCCCGCCCGGTGGCGGCTCCCCTCCCGTACGCATTTGGCCGCGAGCGGTACATGACGCGTTGGCCATCGTGCAGCCCCGTGCTGTAGGAAAAGCTGCTCTTCCCGGTTTTGACGAGCAGGCGTCCCTGCCCGCCGCCGACGCGGGCGCTACTGACGGCGATGCTTTCGGCCGAGGATCTGATTTCCACAAAGGCACGCAACTCCGGAACGGCCGGCGTGGCCTTGATCTCGTAGTCGATCCCGAATCCTCCGGAGGTCCTCTCCAGCTTCTCCCCGATCGTTCCGCCAATGGCCTTGTCTCCAAGCATCAGCCACGGGTAATCCCTGTATTGATGAAACGACCCGAGGCCGGACCAGTGACTGTTCTGCTTGTTCACTTTGTCCGCACGCCCCAGGTTGAAGCGGAACCTGCTGACAGCGGGATAGTCAATCCCCAGCGACTTGAGGGAAAAGGCCGTCTCAATCGTGTAGTAGGCATCGTCGTCACGATGCTGCTCGCTGATGTGCTTGCGACCGCCGAGCCGCACGTCGGGCGCCCATGAGGCGTCACCTCCCTGGGCGGTGACATGCCGTTCCCATGTCGTGTGGACATTGCCGATGATCTGATAGTATCCGGCCATCTTGTCGTGCGAGAAGAAGAACTCGATGCCGTCGTCGCTATACACCGGACCTTTGCGCTTCTTCGCGGCGTCCCGGAACGAACTCAACAGGTTGTTGACCGGATTCAGGGCCAACGCATACGCCTTTACCGCCACATAGAGGAACTGCCCGTCATGGCAGATCATGAACTCCGTCTGTTCCTTGGGAGGATTGCCGTTCATCAATTTGAAATCGGCATACTTGAAACGGCCCTGCCAGCAGGGGTCGTTCAAGTCCCCGTCGAGCACGGGTGGGGTGTTCGTATGGGCGGCATAGACAATCGGCCGGTCCAATTCCTTCAGTTCCTCCTCCATCGTCCTTGTCATCGCCACGTCCTCTGTTATGTCCACCACGGAGACCTTGTCGAACTCGAAAGAACCATTGGCGATATCTTCGGCTCCGGCAAGGCCGGCCATGGCCATGGCCAGGGTCAACGCGATTCTCATCTTGGTCATCTGCATAGCAGTCCCTGTCATCTGTTTTCAGTCCTCAGCGGCGACACCGCTCCATCCGCCGACATCAGTCCGCCGTGTTGTCGCCTTCGATCAATCGGCTCAACTCGGTGTTGTCGAACCAGACGCGGCCTTTCTTCGTGCGCTCGACCACCAGCATGAAGACCAGGCGTGGCTGCTCGATGCTGGGGGTGCGCACGTAGGCCTCGAGATGCTCCCAGCGGTCGCCGGTCGGTTTCTTGATGTGTCTCAGGATCGTGGCGAACTCCGTGGTCCATTTGCCGTCCTTGTCCTGCCATTTCATGGTGATGCCGACGTTGGCATCCTCATCGATCTCGGTTGTGCGGACATCGCAGGTTGCGCGGTAGAGGGTGTTCGGTTCGACTGTAGCCGTACGAAGAAAGCACAGTGGCTGGCCGTCGCTGCCGTCGGCGTCGAGGGTCAGCGCCCCGCGAGTTTTCCTGCCCGTGCTACGGTCCCAGCCGAAGGTGGCTTGACTACTGACGCGCTGCCAGTTTCCCCAGCCTTTGGGCATACCCACGCTGCTCCAGTCGTCGCGTGCCCCCGCTCCGCCCTGGCCAACGCTCTTTTCCGTCTCAAAGTCACTGCTGAAGACTGGCTCCGAGCGTGTGCCCGGCGGTGGGCCATGTTTCACGAGTTTCTTGATCTCAAGATAGTTGGCCATTTCTCCGTGCACGTGTTCCCAGCCTTTCTGGAAGAACGCGGCACGCGCCTTCTGCTCTGGGGTTGCCGCGTGTGCCACAACGTTCTCGATGAGGCTGTTCAGGTGCTTCTCCTCGCCCCCGCGCAATGCCTCCATGTATCCCGTCTCGCCGAACTTCAAGTAGCAAATCGTGTCGGCGCTGTCCTTGAACCAATCCGTTTTTGGGACGCGTTGCGTCCAGAATGTTTCCCAGAAGGCGTAGTACTCGGCGAGATAGGGCGCTGCCTGTTCTCCGACGGCTAGGCGATACCATTCGGCGAGAGTCGCATCGACATCGAGGTACGGATCCCAGAGCAGACGCAGGAAGATGTAGAGTTTTGGGCCTTCGGTCCATTTTGGCTTGGGGTAGGCTTCGGCGTAGTACGCCACCACGCCGCTCTCGTGGGCGAAGCGGATGTATTCGCTCATCAAGTGTGGGTAGAAACGCGGTAGCAGGTAGAACTGGTCCCCGTAGATGTAGTCATACCACGCCAGCTTCGGGGCGACTTTCCGCCAGGCCTTGGTGCGGGCAATGTCGCGGCGGCGCATTTCGGGATCGGCCCAGTACATGCGGTCGATGCAGACGTAGGGCAGGATGCGCGGGTTGAGCCCGACCTTCTTCGGCGGGTCGGTTGTTTCGTTGTAGGCCAGGCAGCCAAACCACTTGTCCGGATGTTCGGCTAGCACGCCCTCGGCGATCTTGCTGGCCCAATCGTAGAAGTAGTCGGACAGATCCGTGAGGCCGATCGAGTTGAGAGTGGCATCCTTGGCTTTGGTGACCGAGTCGTCCCAGGCATGGGTGTCGTTCATGCCCAGAGAGTAGGACTCGGAGCTGGGGCTCTTGTCGAAGTACTCGTTGATGCTACGAACCCCCTCCTCGACGATGCCCTCGGCATGCAGGTCGGGCTGCCAGTGATAGTCGCTGTTCTTCTCGGGGACATGGCGCTTGCCGTTGACCATCGGGTAGAACTCGGGATGGCTCTTGGCGTACTTCGATGCCGGGAAGAGGTGCAGCAGGTTGTGGTGAAAGCTCATGCGCCCGTGCATGCGCTGGCGGAACAGGAACATGGCTACCGGGTTCTTCTCCCGCCCACCATGAAACGAGGTTCCGCTGAGTTGGCGGCTGAAGAACGCCGGTTCCTGCTTCACTTCCTGGCGCGGGACCGAGATGGTCGGGTGTTTCGGGATGTGCTCGCCGATTTCGCCCGGCATGAGCCACCGGACTCCCAGATATCGTTCCAGAAATTCCTGGGCGCCGAACAGGACTCCGTGGGGCGACCCGCCGATGATCTCCATGCGTTTGGCTTCGGGAAACGCGAAGACGAAGCCATCCTTGTCGAGTTCACTCTCGCCGGGGT
The DNA here is from genome assembly GCA_023145395.1 of Lentisphaeria bacterium. Classification (GTDB taxonomy): domain Bacteria; phylum Verrucomicrobiota; class Lentisphaeria; order Oligosphaerales; family Lenti-02; genus JAGLDW01. The sequence goes on from JAGLDW010000436.1 coordinate 8,951, forward strand.
CGGCGCTCAGCCGCAAGACGTTCCTGCCGGCGACATCGCCATCAGGCCGAAGCACGGCCAGTTCCGCACCGCTGCTCTGTTTGATGACACGCTGCAGCAGGTCCGCCGCTTCAAGCACCATCGTGGGAGTTTGCTGGCTGACCACAATCACGGCAGTGGGTTTCCCCTCCCGCACAAGGTCCACCGTTTGAGCGGCAATGATGTGTGCACCGGCGAGTGTGAGCAACGAACAGAGGAACCGAACGGGACGAACATACAGACGCGTGAACATGGTTTTCTTCTCCAATGCAGTTTTTTGACCACCGACCACCAATCACCATACCTCGTCTCCTACTCCCTCCACGCTTCGATCATCGCCTCCACGCCTTCCCATGGGGTGTCGGGGAAGATCGCGTCGATGGGATGGAGGATGAAGCGGTTCGTCGGGGCGAGGATGTCCATGGCGCGCTTGACCTCGTCACGGATTCTGGTGGGATCGCCGGCATGCAGGCTCAGGGCGTTGGTGCCCCCCACGACGGTCATGCGCGAGGCGAGTGTGTCGCGCACGGTTTCCAGGGCGACCCCATCCTGCACCGGGTCCACGAAATAGAGGCAATCCACCCCGGCGTCGGCCAGACGCGGCCCCAGTTTCTCGACGCCTGTGGTCATGACATAACCGAATTTCTTGCCGTGCCGGTGGGCCAGTGCGGTCAGTTCGGACAAGTGGGGGAAGACGTATTGGTCGAAGAGGGCAGGGGACAGCAAATCGGTTGAGGAGTACCAACCGCGCTGGCAGATCATATCCACCGCGTCGCTGGCCACGGCCAGTTCGGCCCGGGCATAGTCGGTCGCTGCGATGATGTCCATGAGTCGCCCGAAGGCCTTCGGCTCATCCAGCGCCAGCATGATTGCACCCTCCATGCCGCAGAACCAGACGGCGGCGTCCATCCCGAATCCAACCCACGCCTGGGTGAGCAGGCCCTTCTCGTCGGCGAACGCCTTCATCTTCGCCATGCGTTCCGCAAACCACGCTTTCTGCATCTCGTTGGGCGAAGCGAATAGATGTTTGACAGCTTCGACATCCGTCGGGCTGGTCACCACATGCTGCACCGCTCGCGGAATGTTGTAGTCCTCAATGAGCGGGACGCAGTCGGGTTGCATGGGCCAGCCGGGACCCTCGTCGCCCGTCTTGCGCACAGCGTGGCGGATCCTGCCCGACGGGGTTTCGTATTCGCGCACCATCACCGGGTAGCGGGTGTCCCCACCGGAACCTCCAGTGGGAATGAGAGAGTCTTTCTGGACGACATCAGGCTCCAGACTCCAGGGAACAGACACCTCCAGCACATCGTCCATTCCCAGGGAGAGCCACGTCTCGGCCCGCTTGAACTCGTCCTCCAGCGTCCACGGGTGCGGCAGTGTGTGCAGATGCTCCAGGCGCATGCTGTACCAGTGGGGCACAGCCCTTCCGTCCGTTTCCCAACGGAGATGACGGGGTGCTGGCAGGCCGAAACACCACGTCGTCAGAGGCACGTGGTCAGGCACTTTGCCACTCAGGACGGCCAATAGTCGTTCCTTTGAAGTCACGTTGTGTTCCTCTTCCTCCGCGGATGGACCCGATGGATCCGGTGTTGGTCAGTATTTCGGTGGTGAAAAGATCGTGATCAGACGCACTGGTTCGGGACTCGCACAGCGACCCCGATGCGCAACGCCTGCAGGCACATGGAAGGCGTCTCCGGGTCGGATCAACTCTGTGGGTTCATCTTGGATTTCCAGCACCAGAAGCCCGGCAAGCACGGTTCCCGACACACTGGAGTCCAATACTTCGAATTCTGGAGGAGGCTGATGTGGCAGCAGGTATTCGTCGAGCATCTCCACCGGGATTCCCTTGCGTCTGGGCAGCAGAAATGTGTAGCGCCGAGCCGGGTCGTGCGCCGTTCGCATGCGCTTGCGTTTGAACGCGTACTTGCTTTTCACCGCAGGCTGGGGGGAGTCGCTGAAGAAGGTCTCCAGATCAGTCCCGAGCGCGACCAGGATCTTGCGCAGTTTGGCGAGAGTCGGAGAGCTGAGGTCGCGTTCCAGGCTCGAGAGATAGCTGGGCACTACGTCGGCATGCTCGCACACCTCCCGCAGTGATAGCCCGGCCTGTTCGCGGAGTTCCCGGAGCCTTACTCCAATCTTCGATGTCTGTGCGGTGCTCATGGGGGCGTCCTGTATAGACGATACAATTGTGCATTATATCGCACAACGTCGGAGCATCAATGCCGCTAGTGGCGGGGGGGCGCATGTCAGCTCCGTAGGGATTCCTGCCTGTTGAAAAAACAGAGGGGAACCGCTTGGGTAACCCACCGCCGGGTTTATCCCGGTGGA
>JAGLDW010000437.1 GCA_023145395.1 Lentisphaeria bacterium
CGACAAGGTTCGCCGACAAGGTTCGGGACAAGATTCACTGTTCGAAGGCGGCCTTTGCCTGAGGCCACACGTTGCGATGGACTCGCCACTGGAACACCAGCGCAATCAGCACCAGTGCCGCAGCACAGGAAAACGGCGCAGAGATACCGCTGAAGTCCGCGATCATGCCTCCAGCGCTCGCCCCGGCAACACCCGCGATCCCCACCACTGCTTCGTTCAGACCCACCTGCCGCGAAGCACGATCGCGATGCGCAATTGCGTGGAACACAAAATAGTAGAAAAAGGATCCCGAGTAGACTCCGAACAGGATTCCCCCTGCATAGAAAACCGATGGGGTTCTCCCCAGGCCCAGCAGCAAGAGTCCGGCAATGCCAAAAAGGCCGAATCCAAGCACGGGGCGGACGCGGTACATCCAAGTGCGACTGCGGCAGAGCGCAAGCCCAACAAGCGCCTGGGTCAGACTTAGCAGAAAAAACATGTTCCCCTGCACAGTCTCCGGCAAGGCAAGCACGCCGGGATGGGAATAGCGCGGAAACACGCCACGAATCACCTGAATGGCGACCACACCGGCCAGGGCGCCTGTGAGCGCCTTCCTCCACATGTTCGGCGCCCGGTTGTAGTCCAAAGGCGCTTTAGCGGCGACCGGCGCGACCGGCGGATCGGTTTCCCGGGATGGATGTGCGTGCGCGTACTTCGCCAGCAACAGGATCCCACACGCATTCAGCACCAACGCAAAAACGGCGAAGATCAGGCTGAACTGCCAGGCGGCGGCACCACTCGAACCACAGAAAAGACGACCGACAAGCCGTGCGCTCTCCGCGCCAATGCTCTCCGCAGAGGACAGATACGCACCAAGTTCCGAAAAACGCGCAGCCACGAAGGGCCCCAACGCGAACCCCATGCTCCAGGCGAACGTGTACAGACCCGTTGAATAGCTGGGTGGCTTCTCGCCCGCCTCATCCACAGCCGACATGAAAATCTGAAACGGAACGAAGAACAACGCTGCGATCACTCCCATCAACACCATGCCGATATAAATGCCCACGACGCCGGATGCATGGATGAGAAAGATGCACAATGCCAGCATGCAAAGAGAGCCTGCCACCAGGAGACGTGTGCAGTTCGCACGGTTCATGAAATGCCCAACCACGGGGCATGACAGCATGTACGCCCCCCCCCAGGTCGCGAGCATGCCCCCCACCACAGTTGCAGACAGCTGCAATTCCTTCGATCCACGCACAGTGCAGACGAAAAGGATCAAGGCCAGAACCATGTCCATCACAGCGGGGAGGATGTAGATGCAGAGACGGATCAGACGTTCACGACGATGGGGTTCCATGAGCTCCTCAGGCCAACGCTGGGTGGTCGATGACAGTGGTCGGATATCTTGATTAAAACGCGCAATATAGCAACCCTCGCATGTGCGGACGAACGCCGGGAGAAAAAGAGTGCACACTATTTCTCCATTAAAATGGCAGAATCCGCTTGTTTCCCACCTCTGGTTTGCATATACTATGGCGCATCCGTCGGGGTAAGAGAAAAAACCTCGGAAAAGAACGAGTTCTGACAGAGGGAAATGAATCCGATGAAGAAACTGATGATGATGATGTTCTGTGCCGCAATGGTGTTCGCCGTCGTCGGCTGCAAAGAGAAGACGACGTCCGAGAAGGCGGCTGACGCCATCGAGTCCGCCAAAGAGGATGCCGCAGCGGCCACAAAGGACGCTGAGAAGGAAGCCGAAGCCGCCAAGGCCGAAGCCGCCAAGAAGCTTGACGCTCTCAAGAAGTAGTCAAGACCATACCGAAAAATGGCCCGCTCCGTCCAACTGGACTGGGTGGGCCATTTTTTT
>JAGLDW010000438.1 GCA_023145395.1 Lentisphaeria bacterium
AGGGCCGCGCCGAACCACAACGGCGGGCGCACTCCAAAGGTGCTCTGCATCACGGGTCATGCCCTGCGACCCAGACACCCAGACAAGACACAGGCCCGGTCGCGACGACCGGGCCTGTGCAAGAGACAGAGCTGTGAATCAGCTCTTTGGAGCGTCGGCCTGTGACAGACCATAGTGATGCACGTCCATCTGTGGAAAGGGAATCTCGACATCGTTGTCGTCGAGCGCTTCCTTGATAGCACGACTCATCGCAAAGTACGTGGGCCAGTAGTCAGAGGTCTTGCACCAGGGACGCACGACCAGATTGACCGACGAGTCGCCCATCTCGAGCACTTCGACCATGGGTTCCGGATCATTCAGGACCAGGTCGGACGCCTTCAGCGCGCTGAGGAGACAGTCCTTGGCCTTGCCAATGTCGGCGCCGTAGGAGATCCCAACGACAAGATCCACGCGACGCGTTTCCAGCGCTGTGTAATTGGTGATCGCGCTTCCCCACACCTTGCTATTCGGCACGACAACCTTTTTGTTGTCCACGGTGCTGAGCGTCACGGCCATCATGTTCATCTGCTTGACGACGCCAGTGACCCCCGAGGTCTCCACATAGTCGCCCACATTGAAAGGCTGGTTGAGAGCGATCATCAGACCGGCGGCGAGGTTGCCGAGAGATTCCTGGAAGGCGAAACCGACGACGAATCCAGTCACACCCAGCCCGGCGACTAGAGGCCCGATATCGATGCCGAGTTTCCCCAGCGCCAACATGAAGACAACCACCCACATGATCTTGCTCGCCACATTCACCGCGAACGACTCCAGCACCTCACTCACGTTCGAGGACCGCTGCAAGCCCTTGCGCATGGCGGCGCAGGCCCAACCAATGAGAACCTTTCCCGCGAGCAGAATCAGCAGAAAAACTACTAGATTGACGAGAAAATTGACCCCGTTCACTGCGAGCCATTCCATCACTTTTGTGGCATAGTCCGATGCTTGACCGTCCATTCGTTCCATCTCCTTGCGTTGTTTTTCCCGTTTCCGGCCTGAGCCACTCGACTCAAAGCCACCTATATAGTATCCAACTATTCGCCCACAAAAACAAGGTCTTGCACCGTTTTTCCCCACCACTCCCTTCCGTGAATTCACAACTTCTTCAAACAATTCAGAATGTCCATCCACACACAGGCACTAAGGTGTTTTTGAGATTCATTTCCTGTCCTTGATGTAACGCGACGAAGCGGAAGGCGGCACACCATGAAACGCAAGCGTGCATTCACACTGATTGAACTGCTGGTGGTCATCGCGATCATCGCCATACTTGCGGCCATGTTGCTTCCCGCACTCGGACGAGCCAGGGAAAAGGCGAAGGCCACCAACTGCATGGGCAACATGCGGCAGCTCGGGCTCGGGCTTTTCATGTACTCCAACGACTGGGAGGAAATGTTCCCGCTGGAAATCATCTGCAGCAATCCGCAACCCACGCTCTGCAAAAATCTGGCACCCTATGTCCCCTGCCGGGACAGCTTCTACTGCCCGAGCGCCGATGCGTTCGAGGCTGGCGCGAACAACTCGGCATTCGCGGGCCCCAGCGACTCGGTCGTGAACACGGACTTCAACTGGGCTGTCAGCAACATCACCTACAAATACTTCTCCTTCACCACCCCGGACATGCGCCTGCAGAACTTCCAGCCCCGCATTCTTTCGACCAAATTCGCCCCAGACACCTGGCTCATGAGCGGATGGTTCCGGCGCAAGTGCCCCATCTGGCCGCATTGTCGCCGCAAGGGAGACGAGGGCGGAGGCATCTTCGTGCTGAGACTGGACTCCAGCATCAATGTCGTCACCGGCATGCCCAAAAAGAGCTACCGCTAGCCTCCTTGTTTTTTTCCGCAAAACACTCCACATTCTCTGGAAGACGATTGCGTGCACATGCCCACAACTTCCGGAGACTTCATGATGTCACAGCACCCGCGGAAACTCGTCGAGCTCTATCTCTCGCCCAATGGCAACGATTCCTGGAGCGGCGCGCTCCCCGATCCAGACGCCGAGAGCAGCGATGGCCCCCTCGCAACCATCCGGGGCGCGCTTGAACGCCTGCGCAACCTCAAACAACGACCACGCCATCTGGCGACACCGCACACCATCGCCGGCCTCACCGGCCCCGTTGTCATCTGGCTCCGCGGAGGGCGGTACGAGATCGACAAGCCCATCGAGATCGGCGCCGACGTCGACACCCCCGTCACCTTCGCGGCCTGGCCGGGAGAAACACCCGTCATCGATGGCGGCGTGCGCGTCACAGACTGGGAGATCACAAAGCTTCACGGGCGCACGGCCTGGTCGGCGCCCGTGCCCGCCGCCGCCAACGGCTGGCAATGCCGACAGCTCTTCGTCG
>JAGLDW010000439.1 GCA_023145395.1 Lentisphaeria bacterium
TTCTGGATCGAGGAACGCTCCAACATCGAGGACTTCGACGGGAAGACCAACTTGGTCACCATGGCGCGCAAGAGCTGCACCAACCTGGTCGGCAGCCACGGATCGCAGCTTGCAGACTACTACCTGGACAATGTCTTCGAGGCACTTTCCGAGCCTGGAGAATGGTATCTCGATCGACAGGAAAACCGAATTTGGTATCTGCCTCTCGAAGGCGAGACGGTAGAGGACACCAAGGTTGTCATGCCCCGCGTGCTGCAGTTTCTGCGCCTGAAGGGCGATGCGCAGGCCAACCGCGAAGTGACAGGCGTCACCTTTCAGGGCATCACCTTCCAGCACGCCGACTGGCGTCACCCGGGCGAATGTCCCGAGGCGAGCCATGACCTGCTCGCAAATCCTTCGGCGACCAGGATGAACCGCGGCGACAGCGCCGCAGCGAGCCAGGCGGCCTCCGACGTGCCCGGCGTGATCCATTTCGAGTCGGCTCGCGACTGCGCCTTGGAGGACTGCACGATCCGCAACGTGGGCTGGTACGGGGTGTTCTTGTCCAACGGCTGCACCGGCGTGCGCCTGGTGGGCAACGAACTCTACGACCTGGGCGCGGGAGGGGTCAAGATCAACGGCACCGCCGCAGGCGAGGACGAACGGGGGCTCACGGCCTGGAACCGCATCGCCGACAACCACATTCACAAGGCCGGGCGCGTTTTTCACAGCGCTGTCGGGGTGCTCGCCATGCACAGCGCGGGCAACGTGATCGCCCACAATCACATCCACGACCTGTTCTACAGCGGAATCTCCTGCGGCTGGGTCTGGGGCTACATCCCCAGCACCACCCACGACAACATCATCGAGTTCAACCACATCCACCACATCGGCCAGGGGCTTCTCTCCGACATGGGCGGTGTCTACCTGCTCGGGATTCAGCCCGGCACCGTGGTCCGCAACAATCTCATTCACGATGTGGAAAAAGCGCACTACGGCGGCTGGGCGCTCTACACGGACGAAGGATCCAGCCACATCATCCTCGAAAACAATATTTGCTACAACACCAACGGAGACGTCTTCCACCAGCACTACGGCCGGGAGAACACCGTCCGCAACAACATCCTGGTCTTTGGTGACGAGGCGGCAACCGCCTACACACGCATCGAACCGCATGTGGGGGTGACCTTCCAGAGAAACATTCTCGTCAGCGCCGGCGCGCCCATGTTCCGGCAGCTCTGCAGCGATGACTCACGACGCATTGTCAGCGAAGGAAACCTGTTCTGGGACACCACGCGAAAGGAGCCCTTGTTCTGCCGAAAGCCCGAGAGCGAGGAAGAACTCGGACTGGAGGACTGGCGCGAACTGGGGCACGACCGCACGTCCATCGTCGCCGATCCCGGGTTCGTTGACCTCGAGGAGCGCGACCTCACCCTAGCGAAAGACTCCCCTGCCCTCCGTATCGGCTTCCGCCCCATCGATATCTCCAGCGTTGGCCCACGCTCAAGGGACCTGCGAGACTAAGACAACGAAACCACAAAACATCGTCCCATGGAGGGCGA
>JAGLDW010000044.1 GCA_023145395.1 Lentisphaeria bacterium
CATCGTGCCTGGCCTGCCATGCTGAAAATCGCCTTGGAGAGTGTCTATCCGAAGGCGCGGATCGAGATGACCAACGCCGGGCGCAGCGGGCATACCACGGCGGCTGGACTCAAGCGCATCGAGCGCGATGTGCTGAGCAAGAAGCCGCACCTCGTCGTCGTGATGTTCGGCATGAACGACCTCGCCTACGATGCCAAGGGCAAGACGCCCGAACGCATCGAAGCCATTCGCAAGCAGTATCAGCGCAACCTTGGATCCATCATCGATCAGTGCCGGGGCGTGGGTGCTGAAGTGCTGCTCTGCACCCCGAATCCCATCTATCCGGAGGGAGTTCCCAAGCGTCCGGTCGAACGGATTGCGGAGTACGCGGACGCCATGCGAGAGGTCGCGCGGGAGAAGGGTGTGCCAGTCGCCGACGGGTACGCGGCATTCGAGCAGCTACGCGCCAAAGACCAACGCGCCTGGATGCTGTGCATGAGCGAGACGATTCACCCAAGCATGGCTGGTCACAAGCTCTATGCGGAGACCATGGCCGAAGCGATTGAGGGGAAGCCCGTTTCGTTGAAGCACGCAGGTCCTATCGAACCGGGACTGCCCCACGTCCGAACGCTGCTGGCGGCCAGGAAACCCATCCGGCTTGTCGCTCCCCAACCCTATGCGGACACTGTGGCCGAGGTGCTCAGAAAACTGGGTGCGCCAGATGTCCAAATCACACCATGGCCGACCGAGGGACAGACACTCCTGGCCATGCAGGTCTGGGCGCAGAAGCATGTGCGTGCGGCAAAACCCGACTTGGTGCTGGTCGCGGTTCCCGATTCCGCATTGGCAGCGGGCTACGACGACGAGAAACTGATTCGGGCCTACTCCTGGATCGTCAATTGGAGTCTCTACTTCGGTCGTTCCCAGTGGGATGTTGTTGGCGTCCTTCCGTCGATTTCCACACTCGAGAAGCGCGCTGGTCAGGCGGTCCAGAATGACACCCTTGCACGTGGGCTCATCCTCGGCCATGACGTGCCCGTCATCGAACGTCTCGCAGGGGACCAGAGCCCGGCTCCGCAGATTCTGGAGCAATGGTTTCAGGAGCAGCTCCGGACGCGGTGAACAGCCTCACTTGTCTGAGCGAGCCGAAGGCGGCGTCCCTATTCGTCCTTGGCCAGTCTCGCCAGCATCTGGCGTCGTGCCTCATGGTACGGTTTGGGGTCACGTTCGAAGTCACGCATGCTTCGGACCAGGGATCTGCGGATTCGGGTCGCGGCGTTTGCGTCGATGCCCTTCAACCTGGTCAGAAGGGCATGGTCGAGAAGCCCATCCCGAAAAGCGGCCATCCGCACGCTGCCCACCAGACCGACATCGACCGGGTAGTAGAGCCAGTTGTCTCCGGGAGGATGCCCGGGCATCTGCGAGCCGTTGGGCAGGGGACCGATGGATGTTTGCCGGGGATCGGCGCCTCGGTAGATGTTGGCGCCCCAGTTCAGATATCCGGTTGCCCCCAGCCAATAGCCGAGGATCGGGTAGAGCCGTGAGGAGGTGAGTAGATCGTCCAAATGCCGGTTTGGCATCGGGGGGAGGGGGGCGCAGGAGTTGTAGTACCAGAAGGGCATGTCGGCCTTCGAGCGCCTTGTCAGCAACGGGGTGTTCTCGGCGAGCAGATGGACGATGAAGGTGGGTTGGTCGATCAACGGTTCGAAGATGTCGAAATTCTTGTGCAATGCATCCATGATGGGCACCCCCGGCATCTGCTCGTGGATGAGTGTGGACATCTTGGTGTAGTAGGCGCTTTTCCCCACCGGCTCATCCAGAATGTGCTGCTGATAGTAGGGTTTCCACCCCTTCTCGTCGAGATGCTGGTTCAGCGCCCTGGCGAATGCACGCACAAACCGGAATTCCTCGTCCGACCTGCCACTGCCGCGGAGGAACACCTCTCTCTTGCCCGTCTTTTCATTCATTCCATATCCATTTCCCCATTGACCGATGTGGCGCCCATGAATCTGGCGGAAGCCCGTGGCCAGAAACAATTCGACCCAGCGGTCGAAGCGCTGGAATCCGAACACATAGGTTCCGTCTGCGATCCGCACCGCATCCGTCAGAGAATGCTCCCCTTTGAGCACTGGCGTGAGAATGGCATCCTGCCCATAGCGTCGCATTGTCTCGGCTGTGGCCTGGATGCAGTCCCAATGCTGTTCGCTCCACCATTCCGGCGCTGGTCTGCTCCTAGTCAGAGTCACAGGGCTCGGATCCAGCCAAATGGTGACGTGCAGGTCGTAGTCTTGCGGAGCGGCGACCGGATGCACTTGGATTTTGAAGTCGGCGGTGCAAGCTTCCGCACCGGAGCCAAAGCGAACCCGCCCCTGGTACAGGCCTGCTGTTGCATTGGGTGGGACCGTCACATCGATCACGGCCAGGTGGGTGTTTCTGCCTTCGACATCCATGGTGGTTGTGGGCGTCAGTATCTCGCAGACATCAAATGGCGCGCGTCGAGTGAGCTGGGTGAACCAGGCCGTTGGTGGCGACCGGTCCACTCGGGTGCGTGCTCCTCCGTTCGTATTGGCCTCCACATGCACTGGTTGGGCGTGGAACACACTCCATTGTAGGTCGAGAACCTCTCCAGTCGCGCTTTTGGGTTGATCGCACTCTACCTCGACACGTGCACGCCGTGCTGCCGACAGGGCGAAGGCAAGAAAACCGCTGCCGCCGCGGGGCAAGTCAAGGGTGGCGCCGGGCTCCAACGGTTCGGGAATGCGATCGGGGTAGACTGCCTGGAGCGGATCCACCTGCATCACTCCGAGCGAGCGGGTGCCAAAGAGTTCCTCGTGGTGCCGGAGCCAGGCGACTTCGCCTTCCTTTTTCTCTTTCAACTGCCGTGCCTTGGCCTCTGCCGCACGTGTCTTCGCCGCGCGTTCCCAGTCGGGTCCCAGATCCAGCTGGCGAACGGCTTCGAGCTGTGCCAATGTCAGAACACCCTTTCGGGGATCGCCCCGGCTGGCAAATATGCGGAGATTGTCAAGCATGCCCCTGTAGCGCAGGTCTCCCTTGGCGGTGTGGGCGCCAAGGACGAGTTTGAGCGTGTCCGTCGTGCCCAGCGCGCCCATGGGTGAAGAGGCCGTCCAGTTCCGTTGCACCGGCAGATCTTCGTTGCCGCTGTAGCTCAGGCAGTTCTTTCCGCTCGAGGAACCGTCGTAGGTGTAGGCATAGAACACCCATCGATCCGCGCTGACGAAGACTGCGTGGCAGGTGGACCAGAGAGTCGTTCGCCTCTTGGCGCCCATAAGCTCCAGTGCACCCACATCCTTGGTCCGATCGTGGAAATACATGCGAAGCAACTGGGAGGCAAAGGCATAGTCGTGTCCCGCGCCATCGGGCTCGGGCTTCACACGGTACCAGCCAGTGATCGTGAGGTACTTCGCCCCCGACAGTCGTTTCGCCAGTTCTGCGGATTCATAGACTGGTGCCGCAACGATCTTGGAAGCAGCCACCTGGGTGAAGTCGAGGCAATCACCGAAGCCGGCGCCTTGTCGCGGGGCGATGTGCGGCGCCGCTCCGGTTCCCGGAAATGAGGGCTCGACGATTCCACCGGGTATCTGGGCGGCCAGTGGATTGTCGAGTGCGCTTTCGAAGGACAGCAGCAACACCGGCTCCGGAAGGATCACGGCGGCATCCGCCGCCCGCGCAATCGGCGCCAGGAGGCAGCAGACAAGTAGGGGCCACATGCAAAGACGCACAGTATGGTCTCCAGGTTTACAGTCTCGTTTTCGTCTTTTCCCGGCAGACGAGACACAGAACTGCCGCAGTCCACCACCATCATCGATCCAGCCTAGCTCCTTGCCAGGTAAAGAGCAAGAAATGCTGCCCCTTAGCGCTTCTTTTTCAACGCCCGAGTTCCCCTTTCGCATCTCCTGCCCGTTCGGTGGACTACCAGGGAGCGGAGAGTAACGTACTGTTTGCGAAGCTGGGGTTTCTTGAGGCACCACGAGTCTCAACTCCTGCCGACGTGTCTCTGTTCCTTCTGCAATCCTCATTGGAGTCGCATGATGTTGAACCTGAAGAACACAGTTGGGCGCACAGCGGTGATGTTCGGTGTTCTGGCGCTTTTCGGTGCCGGGTGCACTGTGGCGCGATCTCCAGTGCAGGTGATCTGCGCCTATCCTGGCGGAGTCCGAGTTCTGGCGGAATGTTCGGATATTCGTGCGGCGCAGATGAAACTTCGGGAACTGAAGCGTGAAGGCAAGCTCT
>JAGLDW010000440.1 GCA_023145395.1 Lentisphaeria bacterium
GAGACTCCCGACGAGCCGGTCCCCCATCGACGGGGGACGCGGACAGCGCAATGCGGCGGCTCACGGGCCGTTCGCCCTCCAGGGGACAACGGACACGATGCGCGGCGGGTCACGGGCCGTTCGCCCTCCAGGGGACAGGAACAACGCAATGCGATGTCCCCGCTCGGCTAGTCGTCGGGATCGCCGAAATACTTGCGCCAGAGGCGGGTCGTGGGCTCACGGAGACATGCGTACTGCAGGTAGAGCGTGGGCACGAGGCCCAGCGTCAGCACGGTGGCGACCAGCAGACCGAAAATCACCGTCAACGCCATCGACTGCCACCATTGGCTCGATTCGGTGTTGTACTGCCAGGTCATCGCGGCAAAGTCCCAGTTCAGCTTCAGCGCCATCGGGACCAAACCCAGAATGGTCGTGATCGCCGTCAGCAGCACGGGGCGGAAGCGAATCATCGCGGCGCTCACGACCGCGTCGCGGGCCGACTGGCCTCTCGCCTCGCATTGCTCGACCGCGTCCAAGAGCACAATCGCGTTGTTCACCACCACCCCCGCCAGCGAAATCACGCCCACGCCCGTCATGATGATCCCGAATGGCGCGCGGGTCACCAGCAGTCCTCCAAGCACGCCGATCAGCGACATCACGACCGAACACATCACAATCCCCGAAACAGGCAGCGAGTTGAACTGCATCACCATCACCATCAGGATGATGAAGACAGCCACCACGAACGCCTTGGTCAGAAATGAGGATGCCTCCTCCTGATCCTCCGCCGCACCCCCAAAACGATGATCCACACCTGCGGGGAACGCATAGTCTGCAACCTTGCTCTGAAACGCCTTGCGAACATCCGCGTCCTGTCGGATTCCAGGCTGCACATCGGCGGACGCATTGAGAGTCCGACGCCTGTTGTAGTGCTGGATCGTCACCGGTCCGGGCACCAGTTCAGCACTGGCGACGGAGGTGAGAGGAACGGATGCGCCACTGGCCATCGGCACGGTTACATTCTCCAGGCGACCCGTGTCGAGGCGATAGGTTTCGGGCAGACGCAGGACAATGTCCTGCTCGTCGTCTCCATGCCCGTACTGCCCGGTTTCCAGACCTCCGACGGCGATCTGCAGCACGGTGCTGACCGTGGCCTGATCCAAGCCCAGCATACCCGCTTTGGCCTTGTCCACACGCCATTCCAGCGTGGGTTGCGCGGTGACGGCATTGTCCGTGGGCTTCACCGTGCCCGGAGTCTGCTTCATCAAGCGCTTCATATCGTTGACCACCCGGCTCATCTCATTCAGATCCTCGCCAAAAACGTCAATCGACACGGGCGCACCAGTGGGTGCCCCGTCCTGCGGCTTGATCACATCGAACTCCGCACCAAAAAGCGGCTGCGCGACGCGACGGCCGTGCTTGTCCAAGCCCTCCAGCCGGAGACGCATCTCCCTCAAGGTCTCTGGGGTGGATTCGGTCCGTTCGGAGCGATCGACGAACTCGACCTGTATCTTCACGGGCCCGGAGTTGTCCGTGCTCAGCGCCCCGCCAAAACCTCCGCCACCGCCGACCCCCTCCAGCCCCACCACGACGCTCGCGTGCTTCAGGTTGGCGACCGGGGTGTCGAACCCGCTCCCGGGCGCGCCAAATACGCGGTCCTCGACAAGCTTGGCCAGCCGGTCGGACTCCCGCAGAGAGACCCCTTCAGGAGGAGTCACGCTGCAGGTCACATTCTTGGGATCCGTGGGGGGAAACAACTCCTGCCCCGCGTTGCACAGACCATAGAGCGCCACCACGAACAAAAAAACCACGCAAGCAGTGACCAGAGTCCATTCACGGTGGTCCAGCAGAAACTCGAGCGCAGGCCGATACATGCGCACCAGCCAGTAGTCCGGACGATTGAACTCCGGGTCCACGCTGCTGCGCGCCCCCTTCTTCCGGCGCATGAACAACGAGGCCAGCGTCGGGTTAACCACCAACGCGACAAACAATGAGCAGAGAAGCACGACGATCACCGTCTTTGGCAGAAAACCCATGAACTCGCCCATGATCCCAGGCCAGAACAGCAGTGGGGCGAACGCCCCCACGGTGGTCGCGGTCGAAGTGATCACCGGCCAAGCCACCTCCTGCGTGCCCACCAGCGCAGCCTCCGTCCGCGACAGCCCCAGCGAGTAGTGACGGTGGATGTTCTCCACGATCACGATCGCATTGTCCACCAGCATGCCTAGCGAGAGAATCAGCGCGAACAGCACCATCATGTTCAGCGTCTCGCCCGTCAGGTA
>JAGLDW010000441.1 GCA_023145395.1 Lentisphaeria bacterium
CCGTTCTGGAGGTCCGACACCATCATGTTCACGTCCTTCGACATGTCCAGGCCCTTGACCACCCGCACCGCGTCCGGTATGGGCATCTTCGCGATCCGAGCATCAATCTCCGTGCACATGTCGAGAATGTTCGCCCCACCACGCTTCTTGACCTGAATGCTGACGGACGGACGGGGCACCGCCCTGCCCTCCACTTCCTCGCTGAAATCGTACAGGCGAGCCCGCGATGTCTCGTCCTCGAACCCAAGACGCACGGTCGCCACGTCCCGCATGTAGATGGGGACGCCTGCCGGACTGCGCCCGATCACCAAATTGAAAATCTCCCCGGGAGTCTGAAACTCTCCCGGCACCCGCATCACGATGCGGCTTGTCTCACTGTCCGCTGTGCCCGCCGACACATTGCGATTCGTGCCGCGCAGAATGCCCTGCACCTGCGCCAGCGAAAGCCGGTAGAAATGCAGCCGCGCCGGCCAGATCTCGATGACCACCTCCCGCTCCCGCGATCCGTACACGTCCACATCCAACACACCAGACACAGCCTTCAACTCAGCCTGGAATTTCTCTGCCAGATCGTCCAACTCCGACAACGCCACCTTGCCGCTCGTAGCCACCAAGTGGTAGATCAGCACTGGCATGCTGGTTGTGCTGAACTCCTTCACCACCGGTTCCTCGGCCTCGGCGGAAATATCCGGTTTTGCCTGGTCCACAGCATCCCGGACCCGGCGCAGCGCGACCTCCGTCGAAGTGTCCGGGTGGAACTCCAGGCTGATCATGGAGAGGCTGTCCAACGACGCGCTGCGCATCTCCTTCAAACCCTCGATGCCATCCAGCTCCGTCTCGATGGGAATCGTCACCGATTGCTCGATGTCCGTGGGATTCGCGCCGTCCAGAAAGGTGCTGACGATGACGAAGGGGAACTCGATGTCGGGAAAACTCTCACGGGGCATGCCCAGGTACGCACCGAGGCCAAGTCCCACGATCCCCACGCACATCACCAGCACGGACACCCAGTGCCGAATCGAAAATTGGGTGAGATTCATCGGTTCGAATCCCCCGCGTCGGATTCGTCGGCAGAAGGCATCTTGATGTATTCGCCGTTTGTGTTCTCGGGCACCTTCCGCGCCGCGCCGTCCGCCTGGACCACATCCACTTCCTCCCCATCGATCACGCCCTTGCCCCCGCTCACCACGAGTCGGTCCCCCGCCCGCAAGTCGCCCGTGACCAGCAATTCAGCGCCACGGATGCTCACCGGTGTCACATCTCGAACCTGGACGACACTCTTCCCCTCGCTCTCCACGACGACGAGAACCCGTGAGCCGTTGTCGGTCACTTGCACGGCCTTCACAGGGATGACAATGGCATCGTCATAGACAAGAAAATCGATTCGTCCCTCGGCGATAATGCCTTCCTTGAATGCCCCGCCCGGGTTGTCAAAACGCAGCTCTACGACGAACGTGTTGCTGGCCGGATCAGCCGCCTGGGACACACGCGCCAGTTTTGCGGCAAGCTCGATCCCCGCATAGTGTCCCCCCGTCAGCTTGGGCAGCCCCGGCATCCGCACGGACGCGCGGACATCCCGTCGCGACCCGGACATGGCCATCGCGATGTACTTCTCCACCATCTCATTGCCATCATCCAAAAAGGGCGTGTATCGATCCGGAACATCCACCACCGCCCGCAAGACACGCAAATCGTGCAAACGACCCACAAGCATCCCGGGCGAGACCACGTCGCCGACCTCGACCAGACAGGCGTCGAACCGACCAGCGAACGGCGCGACAATGCGCGTCTTCGCCAAGGTCACCCGCAGTGTCTCGACTCCGCGCTCGATCTCGGCAACTTGCGCCCGATTCAGAACCAGAAGCGCCTCGGCCTCCGCCACGCGCACCTCGGCGACCCGCACACCCACAGACGCACTGGCAACCGTGTCTTTGGCGCGGACCACACTCAGCTTCGCCTGGGTCAGCAGGTTCACGACCCGATCCCGGTCCGCCTGGGTCAAAATGTCCGACTTGGCAAGGCGTTCCACACGCGCCGACTCCTTGCTGGCGTACTCAAAATTCGCCTCGGCAGACGCCACTTCGGTCTGAAGCGACTTTGCATCGGTCCGGGCTTTTTCCAGGGATAGACGGGCCGCCTCGACCGCCTTGCCGGAAACATTCACCCTCGCCTCGGCAGACTGCCTGCGGGTCTGCAACTCGCTGATTCCGGCTTCCAGGTCATCCGTGTTCAACTCGGCCAGCGCCTGACTCTCCTTGACCGCCTGTCCCTCCGCGACCAACCAGCGTTCGATCCGTCCGCCAAGTTCAAAGCTGAGATCCGCCCGACGGTCCGCCTCCAGGCGCGCGGGAAGCACCAGAGATTCCCGGTACTCCCGCGGTACAATCTCCATCGTCTCCACATTCGTCAGAACCTTGGCGGCAAGCTCCATCGTCGGCTTCTTCTGCGTGATCTTGGCCACGATCAGGCCGATTGCGGCCAGGAGAAGAATCTGGGTGACGAGCCACAGCGCCAGAACCACACTGAGCCTGCCGTGTGCCCTCTCCCCACCGACACCGTGTTCTATCTGTTCAGTCATCTGTGATCGTTTCCTTCCCAGTCGCAGGACAGGCGTCCCCGAGGCGCGCAGACATGGTTTTCTCGTGCTCGATACTGTACCTGCACACGCAAAGCACAACAACCCGCCCCGCAAACCGCCACCGCTGTGCGACCATCGTGTCCGCATCGCGATGTCCGCAAATGAATAATGCTATGGCTAGGAACAAGCAGTGAAACAAGCAGATATCAATGTATGTTCTTCTTGTTTTATTGTAATAGTTGTCTGATGAAAACAAGTATGGCGGCAGACACGTGAACCACAGGACAACTCCCGATACGACGATCTCCATTCTTTGGACAACGCGCTGGGAGATCGAAATCTCCATCATGGTCACTTTCGTCCTTTTCCTAGCCTCATTTCAAACGGGGGCAAATGCTGGCGAAGCAGACAGTCCATATCCGCAGAGCCCGGTCTTCGCAGGGATTACTTTCGATAAGACCACATGGGTCAAGGCGGCGCCGGGCAGCGACCAGTTTGGCACCACCTGGGCCGCTGACGGCAACCTCTATGTCTCCTGGGGAGACGGGGGCGGCTTCGGAGGAACGAACAAGAAGGGGCGAGTCAAGCTCGGCATCGCCCGTTTCGAAGGAACCCCTCCGGACTGGCGTCCCATCAACGTCTGGGGTGGCGTGAATCCACTGTCCAAACAGCGGGCCATTCCCGGCAAGACATCCAGCGGCGTCATTGCCATCGGCGGAGCGATCTATCTCTTCGTGGTCGAGGAGGGCGTGTGGACCAACAACCACATGTGGAAATCAGCTGATCTGGGGATGACATGGAAAGATCTTGGCCCAGTCTTCAATGAGCCCAAGGGCGCCTATGCCGCGCCTGGTATCATTCAGTTTGGGCGCGACTATGCAGATTCTCGCGACGACTACGTCTATGGCTACACCAACAAGGCATGGCGTGATGGCATGGCGCTCTTTCGGGTGCCAAAGACGCGTCTGCCCGACCGCAAGGCCTATGAGTTCTTCGCTGGTCTGAACTCCGCGGGCGCTCCTCAGTGGACGGCGGACATCGCCAAGCAAAAACCGGTTTTCAAGGATCCCAACGGCACGGAATGGGGCGCGACATGCGTTTTTCATCCGGTGCACAAGCGCTATCTGCTCGCCGTCCGCCACAGCGGAGAATCTGGCGAATGGGGGCTCTTCGACGCCCCGGAGCCCTGGGGCCCGTGGTCCACCATCGCCTATGGCAAGGACATCCCGGAATGGGTTGGCACCCCAGACCCCAAAGGCACTGGCCGCAACCCTCCAGCCTGGATGCACACATTCCCCGCCAAATGGATGAGCCCGGACGGGAAAACCATGTGGCAAATTTCCGACCGCAGCGATGTGTTCAACCTGGTCAAAGTGGAGATTCACCTCCAGAGACTGGAAGCTCCGGCAGATACGCTTTCACCAATCGCCTCAATGCAAAAACGCCTGACAATCGATTCGCGTTTTGCTGCGTTCGATCAACTTGATTTGAGCAGTATGCCCACTGGTGATTTACTGGCACGACATGATGTGGATGCCATCCCCTGGCGCTTAGGGTCCGCGCGAAAATAAC